>JALRGB010000619.1 GCA_023253575.1 Verrucomicrobiales bacterium | reverse complement strand
CAATGCCACTGCTGATCCGGGGGTTTCCGGCACCTATAATCCCAGCACCTCGGCGACTTTTTCGGTGGGTGCTTATGACGACGGAGCGGCTTCTTTTAATGGATTGGTTGATGAGACGGCGTTTTATGGAATAGCCTTGACCCCAGCGCAGATTTTGAGCCACCACGCGGCAGCCTCAAATCCTACGCCTGGTTTCTACAGTTCCTTGATTCAGAACGATGGAGCATTGCTTTATTTGCGCAATGCGCAGGTTCCTGAGCCGACCAGTGCCATTTTCGTGCTGATGGGTGGTTTGGCCGTTGTTTTCCGTCGCCGCCGGTAAGCCAATGGACGGGGGGGCGGCTTTCCTCTCTTTCCACAATCGCCCCTCCTGATGTCCGTTGCTTTCGGTACTTCATTTGATGCGCGCCAGTTATCTTTTTTTCTTGATTGGAATGATGCTGGCGTCCAAGGACGTCACGGCTGTGACTGTTTCGATTAATGCGGGCAGTCTTGGGGCGGTAGCGAACGGGGTTCACAGTGACCTCGTTACGGTTGTGGTGCCGGGGCCGTTGGCTGCGCCTGGCGACGTGGCGGCCAGTTATGGGGGAGGAGTGAGCAACGGTGCGATCACAACGGTCCCGTATCGGGCTGAGTTAAATCCTCCAAACGATCAACCGTTTACGATCGAGTTTTGGGCGAAACCGTCGAGCAGCGACAACGATGACACGACTGTTTTCAATCGGATTACGACTAGTCCGCGGGCGGGCTGGGTTTTTTTCCAGCGGGCGGAGTCGATCGGGTGGAATTTCCGGATGCATAATGGGGCTGGGGGCACGGTGGGTTATGATCTGACGGGTGGGACTTATACGGTGAATTCGTGGAGTTATGTGGCGGCTGTTTGGGACGGCGTGGCACCCCGGCTGTATGTTGACGGGGTGGACACGGGGGCGGTGCCTACGGGGCCGGGAGGGTATAAAGTGAACACCTCGGGCAATCTGACATTGGGAGCTTATGATGAAGGGCGCGCTTCTTATAATGGATTGATTGATGAGACGGCATTTTATGGGAGGGCGCTCACTCCGGAGCAGATCCTTTCTCATTATGCGGCGGCCTCGAATCCAAATCCCGGACATTACAGTGCGCTGGTGCAGAGTGATGGGGCGTTGCTTTATTTGAGTAATGCGCAAGTGCCTGAACCCTCGAGTGTGCTTTTGATGGGGCTGGGGCTGGTACCGGTGCTGCGGCGGCGGCGGTAATTTTTTTGGGGCTCGGCGTTTGGGTTGTTGGGCGAAGCGGGCGGGCCCAGTCATCGCGTGAGGGTGGCGTGCGGTGGAGGGAGGAAGATTTTTGACGTAGAGTGGCTATTGTGCGGCCAGTGGGCGGGGGCGAGAGGAGGGCAGTTTTCCCTTCATTTTTCGGCGGGAGAGATTATTGTTCAGCGAGGAGGGTGATGCTGACCAAATGGTAAGGATTATCGGCTTGTGTGTGTCTCTCGATCCGGTTTCCCTGTTAAAGGCATTTCTGGCGCCTTATTATTAATCCATGAAGATACTTTTGGTTGAGGACGAAGCAAAGTTAGCGGCTCATGTTGGCTTGGCGCTTGAGCGTCAGGGGCATGAGGTGAGGATTATCAACGACGGGGCTGAGGCGATTGATGCGGCTTTGAAGACACCCTTTCAGTTGATTGTGCTTGATGTGAATTTGCCTGGGGCGGATGGATTGGAAGTGTTACGCCGGGTCCGGCAGGCGAGTTTGCCGGTGCGGGTGTTGATGTTGACGGCGCGATCGGAGATTGGTGATCGGGTGGCTGGTTTAAAGGCGGGGGCAGACGATTATTTGAGTAAGCCTTTTGCGTTGGAGGAGTTGTTAGCGCGGGTGGAAGTTTTGGGGCGGCGAGCGGCGGGTGCGGAGCCGAGTGATATTTTGACGGCGCAGGACGTGCGGATGGACGTACGGCAGCGGCGATTGTGGCGTGGGGGCGAGGAAGTGGCGGTGTCGCCCCGGGAATTTGAAGTTTTACAGGTTTTGATGCAGGAGCCGGGCCGGACGTTTTCGCGCGATGAAATATGCGAACGAATTTGGAATCGGGAGCATGAATATGAGACCCGCACGGTGGAGATCTTCATTATGCGATTGCGGAAGAAGCTGGATGACGGGCGTTCCGAGACGCTCATTGAGACGGTACGAGGTGCTGGTTATCGTTTACGTTCCTAAATGAAACGACTGCCCCTCAAGGCGAAAGTCTCGCTGGGAGCCGCCTTGGTGACGGCGGCCACGGTGTTGGCTGCCGGTCTGGCGACTCGGCCGATCATATTTCGGCTGCAGCTCAATGAATTGGACACGCTGTTATCGGAGAATGCGGGCCAGCTGTTTCACGGACTGGAGAATTTCCGTGGGGCGCCGAGTGATTTCCGCAAGCCGGTGGCTGAGCGTTTTGTTCCGGTCAGTTTGCGTGGGCGTTATTTGGAGATAGAAGGACCGGAGGGGCAGGTGTTGTATCGATCGGCCAATTTGCGAGGCACTGATTTGACGGGTGAGCCTGGGGTTTTGCGGACGGTGCCACTGTTTGGCCGGCAGACTCGGATTGGCACCTTCCGGCACGGGTATCTAACGTTGCATATGGGTACGAGGCTGGGCACGCTGGAGGACATGCAGGCCCAGCTTTTGGGTATTCTGTTGTGGATTGTGCCGGTCTCGGCGGGAGCGGGGTTTCTGGCTACTTGGTTGCTGGCGCACTGGGCTTTGCGACCGGTCGTGCAGCTGACCAAGGCGGCGCAGCGGATTGATGCCGAGCATCCGGACGAGCGGCTGCCCATGCCTGTGGCGAACGACGAGATTGCGCGGCTGACCGAAGTGTTGAATCGTTCCTTTGAGCGCCTTCAAAAGGCGTATCAGGCGGCGGCTCGGTTTTCCAGCGATGCGTCACATCAATTAAAGACGCCACTGGCGGTTCTGCGCACGGCGTTGGAGGAGCGTCGAGGACGCCCGGAAACAGGTCTGGCTGAAAGGGAGGAGATCAACCAATTGTTGGGTCAGACCCGTCGACTTTCCGGTTTGGTGGAGGATTTGCTGGTGCTGGCGCAAGCGGATGCGGGCAGACTGCAGATTGAGACTAAGGCTTTGGCTTTACCTTTGGCTCTCGCGCCGCAACTGGATGATCTTGATGCACTGTGCGACACCCGTGGACTGGGGTTGCGCCAGCAGTGGGAGGAAAACATGGTGGGGTTGGGGGACGGTCGTCGATTGGCAGTGATTTTTCAGAATCTTGCTGAAAATGCGGTCAAATATTCGGTGGCGGGGGGAGAGGTGACGGTGGACGGGCGCCGGAGCGGCGAGCAAGTGGTTGTCTCGGTGGTCAACGGCGGTCGGCCTATACCGGAAGAAATGCGCGAGCGCATTTTTGAACGGTTTCATCGGGGGGGCCGCGGCGAGGATGTGGCGGGTCATGGTTTGGGGCTGAATTTGGCGCGAGAGCTGGCCCGGGCTCAAGGCGGGGACGTCTGGCTGGTCTATAGCGATGAACGCGGGACTTGCTTTGCGCTGGGATTGCCGGCTGCCGCGGTGCCTGTGGATGCCAGCGTCTGAAGTTTGGGTGGGTGAGGCTGAAGCGGGCCTAGGAGTAGGAGCAGTGTGGGCGAACCTCTGGAAGGTCCGAGCGGGGGAGTAAATGGCACAGACGCGACACAATAATGATAATTATAACCAATCTGTTACCTAATGCCCTTTGCAGTCGATAGAAAGCCGGTTATTATTTCCGGAAGAACCATACTGGTTATCTTTCCTTTGGATTCATGAAGTATTTCTCATCCTCATCACTTTGGGCACTTTCGCTGGCGAGCGCGGTTGCGCTGGCGCTGGCGTGTGTTCCGGTGTGGGCGGTGGGGCCTGATTTGGATGGTGATGGGGTGCCCAACGTGGTGGACCCGGACATTGACAACGATGGGATACCGAATGCTTTGGACCGCAATATTGATGGGGGGATTGCCAGATCTGGTCCTCACAAGGGGCGGTATATTGGGGACCATTTGGACAACAATAATCCAGCGGAGAAGGATATTGATGATGACGGGTTGGTGGATGATTCCTTAGGGGAGGCGGACATTGATGGTGATGGGAAGCGTGATGATTCCGTATTGGAAGGCGAGGTGGATGGGAATCGTCGGCTTGATGGTGCTTCGGTGGAGACGGACATGGATGGGGATGGTCGTGAGGATGCGGCGGCGGAGGAGGACGACATTGATGGGGATGGATTTGATGATGACGACCATTATTCGGGAGTGGTGCCGACGACGCCTCCTCCGGGTGCGGCGGGGGGCCCGACGGGCCCGACGGGGAGGGCCAAAGTGGTGTTGGTTCGCGCGGCGGAGGCTCCGGCTGGTGCCAAGGCGAAGGCGGTGGTGAAAGTCCAGTTTGGAGCGGCTGGTCTGGTGGCCCTTGAAGTGGCAGTTGAACGAATTTTGGCTGGCGACTATGAGCTCATGGTGGGAGGTGTGTCCCGCGGTGTGGTGACGGTTGCTGGTCAGGGCGGTCAGGAGCGCGGCGTGCTGCGATTCATGGCTGTTCCCAGAGATCCCGCTGACCGGTTGCTTGATTTTTCAGCGGCTGGTCAAAGGATGGTGATCCGCCGGGGAGAGACACTCTTCTTTAGCGGTGTTTTGCCGGAGGGTCCGCTCTAACTGTGCGGTGCTGGCGGCTTTCTTGGAGGCGGCGGCAACGTGGCAGAAGCAGACTGGTGGATCACACTGTGGGAAAAACGAACCATGGCTGAACGCATCTGTGGTGGATGCGTGCGAGCCAGCCGCTGGAGAGCCAGCGGATTTGTAAAAGCTAGTTCAGAGGGCGGTTGGACTGCCTACTGGGCTGGTGGCTACGACAATTTTGGCTGGCGACGACGAGCGTATGACAGGAGGTGTGTCTTGTGATGTGCGAAGCGTCGCCAGCCAGAATGCGTTTTAGCTTGAGCGATCTGGGAGGAATTGGCTGCTGGGCTGCTGGGGAGGGCAGCGGATTTTTGAAGGCAGACCGGGAAAATCCGTTTGTTTATCAGGCGGGCCTCTGGGGTGTTTTTGGACTGACGGGGGCTAGGGCCGAGGGCGTCATATTTTGGGCAGGAGGATGGGAGGATCGGAGGATGGGAGGCCTTAACGGACGCTTAAGCTAGCGTCGGTGAGGTCGCGTTTTTTATTAAACCAGGCGGAGAAGAGCGGATTACTTTCGGGCTGTTGGCTGCTCATCATGAGCTGGCGCAGGGCGAGCGATTTTTTGTCATCCTCCATTTTCGGGTCTTGGGGCAGTTCTTTTTTGGCCACGTAGACGAGCAGGGCCCCGGTGGCGTTGGTGACGGGTTCGCTGACTTGGCCGATGTCGGTTTTGGCGGCGGCGGCGGCGATCGACGGGCCATCGGTTTCACTAGTCAGGGTTTTTTTCTGACTGAAGGCGGGCAGATCGCGTGGGGCGGCGGCCAAGCCGGACTCGGTGACGGCTTCGGCGAACGATTTACCGGCGGTGAGAGCGGCCTGCATTTTTTCTCTGCTAGTTTTCAGGGTTTCCTGGAATTTTTCCTCTTGTTTTTTAGTTTTGAGGGTGGTGGTAATTTTCTCCTTGGCGGCCTCGAATTCCAGAGTTTGGGGTGGTTCGATGGCGGTGACTTCGAAGGCGTAATAACCATCTGGGCCTGCTTCCACCTCGCTGCGGCCGATCTCGACCATGCCGAAGATCCGGGTGGAGAGGCGGCCTTTGTCTTTGAGGTCTTCGGGCAGAGTGGCTTCGGTGAGGGGGCCGGCTTTTTTTACTTCGAGGCTTAATTCTGCGGCGATGGAGTCGAAGGTTTTACTCCCGCGGTCCTCGGCGACGAGGCGTTCGGAAAAATCGGCGGCGATTTTTTTGTGGGCGCGTTCTTTTTCGGTTTTGGCGGCTTCGTCGAGGTCTTTGAGGTCTTCGGGTTTGGGAGCGGGGATGAAGACGTAGCTGACCGATCGTTTTTCCTCGGATTTGAGTTCGTCGAGGGCCTTATTTTTTTCGTAATAGTCTTTGAGTTCTTGTTCGGTGACTTCTTGGTTGGCGAAGTCTGCTTTCGAGAGACTGGCCACGGAAGTGGTAATCTGTTGATTTTCAGCAGTGTATGCGAGAGTCAGTTCGGTGGCGGTTTTGGGGGCGGGCGGGCCGGTCAGGGCCACCAATTTGTCAAAAACGATGGCATCGGCTACGGCGGCATAAATGGCTTTGCGTCGGGCGCCGGCTTCACCTCCGAAGGCATCGATGAAGACGCTCCATTTTTGGGAATCGAATTTCCCATCGGTCTGGAAGCGTGGCAGCGACTGGATGCGGTCGTTGATTTCATTTTCGCTGGCGCTGATTCCTGCTTCGCGGGCGAGGACTCGGGTCATGGCGGTATTGACGACGAAGTCGCGCCGTTGTTCTTGTTCCTCGGGGGTGGATCCTTGAGTTCTTTGAGCGATGGCGTTGACCCTCATCAGGTGTTGAAACATGGGGTCGCTAAAGTTGAAGCCGCCGCCGCTACCTGTTCCTAAGACGTAGAGGATGTCCCAGCTTTCGCGAATGGCTTGAACTTCTTCAGGGGTGAACTTTGTGCCCAAGATGTTCATGGGGCGGCCGTCTGGTCCGCCGAAGCGGTTGTTTTGGGCGGACCGGCTGTCGGGGAAGACGAAGAATGCGATGCCGACGATCAGGACGACGATGAAGAGGGCATACTGGTGTTTGCGAATCAGGGCGAGCATGGGGAAAAAGTGGGGGCGGTGGGGCTGTGGCGGGAAATTGAAACGGAAAACGGGAAACTATAGACTAGGAGGCGGGCGACGACGCGGCAAACGGATTTTGGGGTGGGTGGGAGGCCGGGGTGGTGGGGGCTTGGGCGCGGAGTGTCCGGACGGTGGATGGGGTAGTGGGCACGGTGAGACGGGCTGGACGGGGGGATGGATTATTTCTGGTTGAGGAGAACAACCGTGATCAGGACGAAAAGTGGCAAGATGATGAAGAAGAAAATTTTCACCCAGCTGTGTGGGTAGGTGCCGTGGATGGTTCCGGTGTGGCCATTAACGACGATTTGGAACGTCCGGGAGCCGAAGGTGTAACTGACGACCCAGACTGGAAAAAGGACATGTTTGAAGGTGCGCCCTGCGTACTGGCTTTGCACGCGCAGGTTCCGATGGGTGTCGCCGGGAATCTGGGCGGCGCACATTTGCTCGATGGCGGTCTCCATTTGCTGGAAGTTTTGTTCGGCGGCTTGGCGCAGGTCTACTTGGTATCTTTCCACCACCCAGCCGCGTACGAAGGCGGGTTCATAAGGTTTTAAGACATCTCCGGAGGTTGGAAAAGGCTCGATTTTCCGCAGGTAATCCGCCCGCACGCCGACGGTGCCGGGGATGAGGGCATCATCGAAGAAATGGTCGAGCTCGCCGGAGGCGGGTTGCCATCGCACTTTTCTAATCTGGCGGGTTTGCCGTTGGCCGTTGGTGTCGGTGAAGTGTTCGGTTTCGTCATAGTACGTTCCGGCTTCCGCTTGCCATGCGGCATGGACGTGGGAGTCGAATGTCCAATAAGGAATGTATAATCCGTGGAGAGTATCGGTAAGGGCTGCGCGTTTGAGTGTGCGAGGCGCCAGCCAGTGTGAGCCATACCAGATCCGGAGATTTTCCCGCACTTGGGCTTCGCTCAGTCTGAACGGCAGGATGCTTTCCGGGGTGATGGCCTCACGTGCTTCCTGGTGAGGGATGATGGAAGGGGATCCGCAAAAGTCGCAATTCTGGGCGGCTCTGGTGGCGGCAAATGCCATGATGGCGTGGCATGACTGGCATTGTACGGTTTGTCTGGTTTCCTGCCATCCGCGGTCTTGGTCGGGGACGTTGGCCAGAGCGGCGACGAGATCGTGTTCCTTGATGGTGGCGTTGGCGGTTTCTTTTCCGGGCTGCCATGGAAAGATGTGACCGCAGTATGGGCAGCCGAGAGCTTGTTTTCCGGCATTCCAAACGGCGTCACCGCCGCATTCGGGGCAGGGGTGTTTGTGCAGAGCTGCGGCGATTTCAGCCATGACGGGGCCGGGCGGCGTCGGTTATTCGGCGAGGAAGGCGTCGAAGGCGGCGCGTGTGATCCGCCAGGAGGTTCCGATTTTTTTCCCTTTCAGTTCACCTGATTCGAGAGTGGAGAGCACGTCGGCTTCGGTGACGCCGAGGGATTCGGCGATCTGGGCTGGGGTGAGGATGTCGATACTGGCGGCGGGCGGGCTGGCTGGCAGGGGTGGGGGAGTGGCGGTTCCGTCGGCAGGGGTGGGGGATTGCAGTCCTTTCATCATTTCCTGGGCTAGAGCGAAGCCTACGGCCATTTGGGCGGCGCTGCCGGCTCCCCCGGCTCCCTCGGTACCTCCTTTGGTCATGCTTTCGGCGGCCTGAAATTTGACATAGTCATTGAGGTTGCCGATGACGGACATGCTGGAGCGTTTGTCGATAGCGGCCTCGACCTCTGGCGGCACCGAGATATTTTCGATGATGAAGCTGGTAATTTCGATGCCGTATTTGCTGGAAACGACTGAATTAATGAGTGGCAGCAGGGCGTCGCCGAGCTCGTTGTAGCGCGAGGCCACATCGAGGGCGGGCAGGTGGGCGGTGGCGAGGGCGTCGGAGAACACGCTGACGATGCGTGAGCGCATGGTGTCGGAGAATTCATCGAGGCGGAAATTGTGATCGGTGCCGGCGACTTCTTTGAGGAAAACGGGCACATTGACTACGCGAAAGTCATAGGTGCCGAATCCGCGCAAACGGACGACGCCGAAGTCGGCATCTCGGAGCATGATGGGGTTGCTGGTACCCCATTTGTTACCGGTGAAGAGCCGGGTATTGACGTAGTAAATGTCACATTTGAAAGGCGACTCAAAGCCATATTTCCATCCTTGGAGGCGTGACAGGATGGGGATGTTCTGGGTGGTGAGAGTGTGTTTTCCGGATGCAAAAACATCGGCGAACTGGCCGGTGCTGACGAACTGGGCGGTTTGTGATTCCCTGACGATGAGTTGAGCTCCGTTCTTGATGGCTTTGTCCTCGTCGGGGAAGCGCCAGGAGATGGTGTCGCGCGAGTCGTCGTTCCACTCGATGATTTCGAGCAGTTCACCTTTGATAAAATCCAGGAGTCCCATGAGCGTGGTCTAAAATTGTGAGTGAGAGGGGGGTAAAGAGAGTTTACGGGCCGTCTGGGTGGCTGAAAACAAAAAACTTCGGATGATTCTGGGGTGGCGATTTTGACGGGTGATGGGATCGGGTTTGGGGGCGTTGATTTCCGGAAGCTTGGGATTTTTGTTTTCCAATGCGGGTGCTTTGCGGTTGGCTGTGGGGATGGGGCATTCTTTTTCCAATGGTGAAGCGCCGGTGGTAGTGGCGGGCGAGCGACACAGTTGGCTGGACGCGATTCGCGGGCTGGCGGTGCTCGGTATGATAGTGACGCATACGATCAACACCTTGCTGGCGCCGGAGTGGAAGACTGGGGAGATGTTTGGCCGCTCGGTTTACGTCAGTGGGTTGGTGGCTCCCACCTTTTTGTGGATTGCCGGATATGCGCACGGGCTCGGTTTCATTCGTCGGGAAGGCCGTGGCGATCGCGGCTGGCCGGTTCGCACGTTGCGTCGTCTATTATTGGTTTTGGGGTTAGGTTATTTGATTCATTTGCCGCTGCCGGGAACTGGCACGACGTGGCGGTTATTTTTCGGGGTGGATGTATTGCAGTGTTTGGCGGTGACGTTATTGGCGGTGATTGCGCTGGAGAAGTGGTTGCCGCGGCGCTCTGGAATAGCGCTGTCGTTGTTGGCGGCGGTCATGGTTGGGTGGGGGGCGCTACCAGCTGAGCGGGCTGGGCTGGGCACGGGATTTTGGCCGTTGGAGGCGTGGTTTGACCAGTCGGGGCTCTCACTATTTCCGTTGGTGCCGTGGGCGGGTTTTGTGGTGGCCGGAGTATTGATGGCGCGGTGGCGGGTGCCGCTCTGGGGCTGGCCGGTGCTGGGTCTGCTTTTGCTGGCCTTGCCGTCACCTCCTTTTATTTCGAAGAGTCATCCGACATTTTTCCTAGAGCGATTGGGATGGCTGTTGCTAGCGGCCTCGGTGTGTCGCTGTGCGGCTCAGAGTGTGCCGGTCCCTCGTTGGCTGTTGTGGACGGGTCGGGAATCGCTGGTGCTGTATGTTGTCCATCTTTCGCTGCTTTATTTTGTGCCCACGGCCCGCTGGATCGGACCGGTTCTTGATCCGTGGCTGACGGGGCTGGCGGCGCTGGTACTGACGGCGTGCTCGATGGGGCTGGCTTGGGTGTGGCGATGCGCTTGGAACCGCCGGCGCGACGCGGCGGCTCCGCCGGCTGGTGAGGGAGGGGCGCGTGGAGTGGGTGCTGGCTAATTAAGCAGCGAACCGTTGAGTGCCAGCGATCCATGTCGATTTCACCGCGAAGTCATGGTCGAGCAGGACGAAGTCAGCGGCGAAGCCGGGCTCGATTTTGCCGACTTTTGGGAGGCCGAGTGACTGGGCTTGATTCCACGAGGTGGTGGCGACGAGTTCACTGAGTGGTGCGCCGGAGAGGTGGGCGGCGTGTTTCAGGCCTTCATTAAATTTGAGGGTGCTTCCGGCGAGGGTTTCCGGGGACAGGCGGGCCACGCCCTTGTGCACGGTGACATCCAATCCACCGAGGTTGAAGGTGCCATCGCCTAGGCCGGAGGCGGCCATGGAATCGGTGATGAGCATGAGCTGGCGGAGAGGTTTGATTTTAAAGACGAGCCGGAGCATATCCGGGTTGAGGTGGATGGTGTCGCTGATGATTTCGAGGCGGACGTCGTCATCGAGGAGACCGGAGCCAACGACGCCGAGGGCGCGGTGGTGCAGAGGTGATTGCTGGCAGCAAAAGTGGGTCAGGTGGGTGAGGCCGGCGGTTTTGGCGGCGAGAAAGTCCTCACGGGTGGCGGCGGTGTGGGCTAGGCTAGTGGTGATTCCGGCCTTGGTCATGGTGTTGACGAAATCGACTCCACCGGGCATTTCGGTGGCGATGGAAACGATGAGGACTGGGGTGATTTCCTGAAGGGCAAAAATTTCTGTGGCGTCCGGGGGGCGAACGAAGGCTGGATTTTGGGCGCCAATGAATCTGGGGTTGAGGAATGGGCCCTCGATGTGCAGGCCTGGAGTTTGGGCGCCGTCCATGTTGTGTCGGTAGGCGGCCACGGCGCGCGCTGCGGCCATCAGGTTGGGCAGGGGCAGGGTGAGGGTGGTCGGCAGGAATGTGGTAACGCCTTCGCGCAGTTTGGCCATGGCGATGGTGCGCACGGCTGTTTCGGTACCGTCGCAGGTGTCGGCCCCCATGGCGCCGTGGGTATGGATGTCGATAAATCCAGGCATCAGGAGGGCGCCGTGGGCGTCGTGGGTGGGGGTGGCGACGTATTCTGCGGGTGGCGGCTGGTTTTCGGGGCCGAGCACGCGCTTGATCTGGCCGTCCTCTACTTCCACGGTGGCCCGGTCTAGATCCAAGCCTGGGGAGATGACGCGACAATTTTTGATGATTATGTGGTTTCTCATTCTTTGGAGCAGAGAGGACATTTCTTTTTCTCACAAGAAAAAGATTTTCGAAGAAAGGCGGTGGTGGTGCTTTGCTGTATGATGATGGGACTGGTTTTTTCTGAATTATTGCTGCATGAGCGACGCTGAGCCTATTTGTTTTCTGACGGATGCCACTGCTTGCGGGGTGCGACTTGATCGTTTGGTGGCGGAGAAAGTGGAGGGGATTTCGCGTTCGCGGGTGGCGGCGTTGATCAAGGAGGGGGCGATTCGGGTGGACGGGCGTGTAGTGAAGCCGAGCCAGGTGCTGGCGGGTGGGGAGGAAGTGGTCGTGACGGTGCCGGAGGCGCGGCCGGTGGAGGCGGTGGCGCAGGATTTGCCCTTGTCATTTTTGCATGTGGATGATGATCTCGCGGTGCTGAACAAGGCGAGCGGCATGGTGGTGCACCCGGGGGCTGGGCATGAGGATGGGACCCTAGTCAACGCGCTGTTGCATTATTTTGGGCCACTTTCGACGATTGGGGGGGAGCAGCGGCCGGGGATTGTGCACCGGCTGGACAAAGAAACGAGCGGTTGTCTGGTGGTGGCACGCAATGATGTGACGCATGCGGCATTGAGTGCGCAATTTGCGGGGCGTGAGACGGAAAAGATTTATTATGCGGTGGTGCAGGGAGTGCCGCAGCCGCGGGCGGGCCGGATTGAGAATCACCTGGCCCGCAATCCGGGCAACCGGGTACAGATGGCGGTGGTGGCTGCCGATAAAGGCCGTCATGCGGTGACCGATTATGAAGTGGTGCATGCGGGGGCGCACTGGTCGTTGGTCCGGTGTCATTTACATACTGGCCGCACGCACCAGATCCGGGTTCACTTGAAGAGCCTTGGGCACCCGCTGTTGGGGGATGAAGTGTATGCGCGGCCAGTGCGACAGCTGGTGCGGGTGCCGCGGCTGATGTTGCATGCGTGGAGGCTTGGTTTCACGCATCCCCGCAGCGGCCAACGCCTAGTGTGGGAAGCGCCGCTGACTGCGGAATTTGCGCCCTTTCTTCCGGCCGGGTTCCAGCCTGGGGGGTGAGCGCGCGCCCGCACTGTCAGCGGGTGATTCCTCTCTTGCAATGCGCCGGGCCGTGTGAAAGCTGCTTCTTTTAGCTCATTTTTTCCATCTCATCGATGAAGTTTGCCATACTGGGTGATATTCACGCCAATCTCGAAGCACTCGAGGCGGTTCTTGCCGATGCCGCCATGCGTGGTGCGGCTCATCACGTCTGTATTGGCGACTTGGTGGGGTACAATGCCAATCCTCATGAGTGTGTAGCCCGCATTCAGGGGCTGGCCTGTCCGGTGGTCAAAGGAAACCATGATGAGGAGGCCAGTGCGGATACGGAAATCATAGGTTTGAATCCGCTGGCTCAAGCCGCCTTGCTTTGGACCAGAGAGAATCTGACCGATGATGACAAAAAGTGGCTGCGTGAATTGCGGTTGGTGCGGCAGGTGCGTGATTTTACGGTGGTCCATGCCAGTCTCGACAGTCCATCCAACTGGGGGTACGTACTCAACAAGTTTGATGCCATGGCCAGTTTCAGTTATCAATTCACGCAGGTTTGTTTTTTCGGGCACACGCATGTACCGCGGTTTTACGTGAAAGGACTGGCGGTGGCGGTGGAGGAGGGTACTCAATTAACGATTGAGCCGGGCCGTAAATATTTTGTCAATGTTGGGAGTGTGGGGCAGCCGCGGGATGGTGACTGGCGCGCGGCGTATGTTCTTTACGATATGGCAACAGGCCATATTTCTCTGCATCGTGTTGAATATGATATTGTTGCGGTGCAGAAGAAAATCTTGGCGGCCGGCCTACCAGTGCAGTTGGCTGATCGGCTGGCGCTTGGGAAGTAGACGGCGGGCCGTTTTGTGCAGTGATGCGCCATGATGACGCCGGCTCTGATATCTGCACTGTTGCCCCCGGGGGCCGCGGGTGATGTTGTCATCATCAAGCCAAGTTCTCTGGGTGACGTGGTGCACACGCTACCGGCGGTGGCTTGGCTGCGGCAGGGGTGGCCGCAGCTCCGGCTGCACTGGGTGGTGAATCGAGAATGGGCTCCGGTGCTGGAGGGTTGTCCGCTTCTCGAAAGTGTGATTGTTTTTCCCCGCGGCGATTTCCGTGGAGTTCGTGGGTTATGGCGGTCACGACAGTGGTTTAAAGCTTACGCGCAGAGCTTGGCTCCGCTACAGGTCAGACTGGCGCTGGATTTTCAAGGGTTGCTGCGGAGCGCTTGGCTGGCTCGCGGCAGCGGGGCTCGGTGCATCCTCGGGCTAGATGATGCCCGGGAGGGTTCGAGGTTTTTTCATACGGCGAGCGTCGGGCCGTCGGCGGGGGAGGCGCGGGTGCGACACGCGGTTGATCGGTATTTGGGTTTGGTGCGTGCTTTGGAGCCCGGGTGTGATTCGGCGGCGGCGGTGGCTGGCGACTGGCTGCCGGCGGGGGAGGTGAGACCGGGATGGCCTGCGGAAGGATTTGTGGTGTTGCATCCGTTTGCGCGGGGGGCGGGCAAGTCACTGGGGTGGGAGGGGGTAGTGGCGATGGCTGAGGTGTGGCGGGAGTTTCCGGTTGTGGTCGTTGGGCGCACCGATGAGCCGCCTCCACGGGCGCTGCCTGAGTCTGTGATCAATTTGGTCAATGCCACCACGTTGCTACAATTGATCGGCTTGCTGCGACGGGCTAGTTTTGTCGTCAGTGTCGACAGCGGGCCGATGCACTTGGCCAGTGCCTTGCGGCGGCCGTTGCTGGGACTGCATACATGGTCTGATCCGCGCAAGGTAGGGCCGTATGATCCCGGGGCGTGGGTATGGAAGGCTGGGCGCATCCTGCGACGGCACGAAGTGGATGATGCGTTGGCCGGGCAAACGGGCGGGCTGGACCCGGCGGCGTTGCGGCTGCTGGCTGATTTCGTGGCGGGAAAAGTGCGGGCGGTAAGTGATTGATCGGCCGGGTCTGGTGGTGAGCGGGCGGCGGGCGGTTCTTCTTTGCAGGGAAATTGGCGAGGACGAGGCTTGTCACTCCGACGGATCCCGCCTAAACTCATATCCCGTCCTTTTTGTTGCTGCCATGAATCGCCCGCCCGCTCCCGCCTGTCCGTTCCTCGGCGCAACCGCCGGTCTTATCCTCTGCGCAGGAGTGGCCGCTGCGGCTCCTAAACCTGCAGAGCCGCCCCCGGTAGAACAAGCCAAGCCTGGATGGATGAGCCGGTTCTCCGCCACACCCAAAAAATTGGCTTTCTGGAATGCGGATAAGACGCCAGCGCCAGCGCCAGCGCCGGCCTCTCTCGTGGGTGCCGCGAAACCGGGGAATGCGGCGAAACCGGGGAGTGCCGCGAAGCCTGAGAGTGC
>JALRGB010000556.1 GCA_023253575.1 Verrucomicrobiales bacterium | reverse complement strand
CAGCGATGCGGGTGATGCGGGTGATGCGGGTGATGCGGGTGATGAGAACGGGGTTGGGCGGGGTGGATGTGGGGACGAAGGCAGGGGCAGCGACGGTTGCTGTGGCACGGGGCTGATCCGAACGGTGGGGGCGGGGGAGGCTGGTTCACCGGGAAATGCGTGCATTCCTTCGCGAGGTTTACGTTCGCTCCGCGGTTGCCAGGCGAGTCCTGACGGGCTGGCGGTCTGGCTGGCGGCGGTGCCCGGTGTTGGGGGAGGAGAGGGGCGCAGGCATTCTTGGAGGAGTGAGGCGAGGGTCGACTGGATGCCCAGTCCGTCTCGGAAGCGAACTTCCCGTTTGGCTGGATGAACATTGACATCCACGGCGGCTGGATCCATTTCCACGAAAAGAAAGCACAATGGATACTGGCCGCGGGCGAGAGTGTCGCCGTAGGCGGCCCGCAGGGCGTGGGTCAGCGCTGGATTTTCCACGGCCCGACCATTGATGAAAACTAGGCTTAACGAGCGGTCGCTGCGGCTTCGTCCTGGCGAGGCCAGCCAGCCATGGACGCGCAAACCATCTCGTTCTATGGCTGTTCGTTCGACTAAGCCTGCGGCTAAGTCGCCGCCGATCAATCCGCTGATGCGCGCGTAGAGTGGGGCTCGGGACGGCAGTTGGAAGATCATCCGGCCATCGCGCAGCAGAGTAAATCCTACTTCCGGATGAGCTAGGGCTTGGACGCGCACAGTTTGTTCAATGTGACCGAACTCTGTATTCTCGCTGCGCAGAAATTTCCGCCGTGCCGGCACGTTGAAAAACAAATCCCGCACCTCCATGACCGTGCCCGGGGCGCCCCCCCAATCGCGTACATCGCGCAGAGTGCCTCCTTCCACGACAACTTCCGTGCCCGCCAGCGCCTCCGACTCGCGCGTGGACAGGCTGAACCGGGAAACGCTGGCCATGCTCGGCAGCGCCTCGCCGCGGAAACCCAGCGTTTGAATGGTCGCCAAGTCGGCGGCATGACGCAATTTGCTGGTGGCATGACGCTCGAGCGACAGCAGGGCATCCTCGCGCGACATGCCGCAGCCGTCATCCGAAACCCGGATCAAGGCCACTCCACCTCGGTCAATCCGCACCTCAATCCGCCGGGCCCCCGCATCCAGTGAGTTCTCAACCAGTTCCTTGACCACGCTGGCCGGGCGCTCGACCACTTCGCCGGCCGCTACCTGGCTGGCCACGACATCAGGTAATACACGAATTTTGGCCATGAGGAGAAAATACCGGAATTAAAGAAAAAAACTGGAGAAAGTCGCCGTTCAGTGAATGAACATAATGATCGAAAAATGAATTTTTTTCGGAATTTTCTTCGCAAAGCCGAAGGTTTCCGCCATCTGTAGTTTCGATAACAATACTTCGTGATCACCGCAACCTCTGCAGCCGTCCATCACCTTAGTGCCCTGCTTTCTGAGCAGCCGGCAGCGGAAGCGCGGGGCCTGCGACTGGGCGTGGAAAAAGGCGGTTGCGCCGGCTGGCAATACATCATGAAAATCGATGTCCCGGCAGCTGGGGATACGATCATTGAACAGGACGGCATCCGGTTGTTGGTCGATGCGGAAAGCGCGCCTCTGCTTCAAGGCGTAGAGCTTGATTATGTGGACTCTCTGAATGATGCAGGCTTCCGCATTAACAACCCCAACGCCGTCCGCAACTGCGGGTGCGGCACCTCTTTCGAAACCATTTCTTCACCCCTTTCCTGACCGGACTGAGCCTTCATTCACCCAATGCGTCTGCACGTAGAATTCATGAGCGGAAGCCGCAGCCCGTATGCAAAATCGGCGCAGACACTTCCCCCGGCGAGGGGTGACGTCGGATTGTTTTGGTGGACCATCGCCATCTTCATCCTGCTGGCGATCACAACTTTTAGCTGGCTGGGGAGTTTATATATTTTCCGCCACCCTGAAAAGCCCCAGAATTACCGCGTCCTAAGCAAATTTCAGAAACTTGAGCCATTAAAGAAATTTAATGAACGAACCGCTCCTCAAGGGAAATTCCATAATGCCACGGAATT
>JALRGB010000538.1 GCA_023253575.1 Verrucomicrobiales bacterium | reverse complement strand
CTGTGCCGGCGAGATCTCGTGGCCAAGCGTTGCCGACCAGCGCGCTGCGATGGCCGCCATGTTGCCTGCCGCATCGCCGGTTTGAGTGCGGGATCATCGAGATCGAGGCGATACAGGATCTGATTGTAATTATACCGGGGGGTGGGTCGTGGGCGGTCGGCGAATTCCGCGGTGTATGTCCCTTCGAAAACGATGAAGCTCGCTCCGTCCGGCACGAGTTCTGCGTGGATTCTTGGATTATAGAAGGTGTAGTTCTGATGGGTGACGACCTTGACGGCGGGCCCCCATGGACCGAGGGGCGAAGCGCTTTCCGCATACCACAATTCGCCCACGGTGGATGGTTTTCCGTTCATTTGCGTAAAGACAGTGATCCACCGTTGCCGATGGGGATTCCACACGACTGACCCGCGATGAGGCTCCACTGGACCGCTGCCATCAGCGGCCTGGGGCGCGGCGGCGGCAGGAAAGCGTTCCCACGTCGCTGGCGTCTGCCAGGCGCTGAAGGTGGCTGGCATGCGCAGCACCGGAAATGGGTCGCCACATAACAACCACTCGCGTCCGCCGTCGTCCTTCCAAAGAAAGGGATGGCCCAATGGCATCGATAGTTTCGGGGTTTCGCCCGCGCGCCACATCACTTTTTCCACAGCAAATACCTCCTTCACCTCATCCCACACACACAGTCCCGATTCATATTCTTCGAGGAAATTCCGGATCTTGGCATAACTGGCCACCAGCCGGTCGGTCCCATCCGCCGCGGGCAGACTGAACAATCCACCCAGCCACGTCGGCCCGGGCCCGGGAAAGGTCGCCACCGCCCGCACCGACTGCTCCGCATCGCGAAAATACTGGAAATCCACCGCCACCGGCGGTTCGAATCGATCGAGCGGAAGCAACGGCGTCGACGCCCCGGTCATATGGAAAATCCCCAGTGGATAGTGCGGCAGTGTGGTATCGCCCCAAAACCAAAGCAACCGGCCGCGATGACGGACCAGCTGCACCGAGTCACACCCGAACACCCCCGTCTCCGCAAGTGGCGGCGCCTGCCCCAAGGCCATGGCTTCCGCATACCGCCCGGCCCCCGTCAATCGCCCCAATCGCTTCGCCACCATCGTTCGATCCACCTCCAGCCGGTGCCGCCCGCCCGCCGTGGGCCGGACTCGCACTCCCCGGTACCCAAATCCATCCGGCTTGACTTCATAGCCATGGCTTTGGACGTGAAAATACACTTCTCGATCGAATAACTCCGGGGCGGAAATTGCCACCAGTCCGAAATTGTCGCTGCAAAACGTCGCCTCATGCGTCGTGCGCAATTCCACCAACGGAACCGGCCATCCGTTTTCACGGTCAACAATTTCAAGGCAAAACGGCTCCGCCGCCGGCATCGACGCCAAAAGCACACCATAAAAAACCATCAGCAGTCGCATGGAAAACACAGGGGGGAAATGACGACACCCATCACCCAAGGCCGCGCCTCGGGAGAACCGTCTCACCCTGCCGACGGCCGCCGCCGCGGCCAACACAAAAATAATCGCAGTTGCCGCCTGCTTCAGTTGCCACGCGCTCCCGCTTCAGTTGCCACCCGCTTGATGTCCGAGACATAAACTTTCTGGCCATCGCTCCCCAGCCGCGGCATCATCACATATCGCGTTGCCAGATCTGCGAGCTCACTTCTCCTCCCGCCACCATCATGTTCACGCATTTCCTCTCCGCTGCCGCCGGGCCGGAACGGTCCCGGCCGTGGCCGTTCTCCTTCGCATGGGTGGCTGCCATCTTGCTGCTGACCCTCCTACCTCCCACGGCGCGCTCCCAGTCGCCGGGCACGGCCCCATGGCGTTACACGCTGGTTCATGGCGCGACGTGGGTCGATGATTGTCCGATTTGCGGCCGCCCGACGCTACTCCTTCCGCTGCGAGGAACGTTTGATTTGCAATGGGTTCGCGAAGATCCGTTATACCAATATTACGCTCTGGAAAACATCCACTTCGAGGCCGGATGGGACGGCGGACCACGTTACCTGCTGACCGGTCGCGGAGAATACCAACTCGGCGGCGAGGTAGCGGTCACCCGGAAACTCACGCTCGACCTCAAGGTCGACAATGGCACCAGCGTCACTGCCGCCCACTTCGCTTCCTCTCCCGGCATCGTGCAACGAGCTTGGCCCATGCTGCAGGCCGAGTCCAAGCAGACTAACGGCTCGCTCGTGCAGGAATTTTCGCTGGATCTCGCCGCGGCACCGTTTCATGACCTGTGGTTCTCCACCCAACACGGCCTCACGTCCGGCACCACCCCGCCCCCGTTCACCTGGTTCCCAGAAAGCAGCCTGCTGTCAAGACAAGGCCATCTCGTCAAGTTCAACCAAGAACTCACCCACTCCCTCGGCATCATGCCCATCGTCCCAGATCTCGGATTGGATGCCGTTAGCGTTCAACCCGGTGGAGAAATCGCTTTCTCCACCCGCATCGACGCCTTCAGCGAAGCCATCGGCCCACTGAGCCACGGTGACATCCTGTCGAATCAGGGCCGCGTCCTGTGGAGAAATAACGACCTGATCGCCGCCTTCCAGCCGATGCCTCCGTCGCCCCCCACCGGGCTGGATGCCCTTCACTTCCCTCCCGGTGAAAAAACCGTGTATTTCTCGACCTCTACCGGTTTTTTCTCGGAAAAACTCGGCCGCACGCTCCAGCGGGGAGACCTGCTCTCAACCGACGGAACCGTCATCAAATCGCACGCTAGCCTGCTCGCAAACTTCCACCCGAAAGACACTGGCGCGCCACCAGACTTTGGCCTCGATGCCGTTTTTGTCTGGCCCAGCGGCGAAGTCTGGTTTTCCACCGAGGAATCATTTGATGACCTGATCCTCGGCCCCATCGGGGCCGGCGACCTACTCAGCGATGGCGGATATGTCGTCTTCAAGAACCTCGATCTCGTTGGCCCCTTCTCGCCCTTGGAAGATCTCGCCGACTTCGGACTCGATGCCCTGTGCCTCGTCACCGATGCTTTTCCCCCTCCAGCCACTCCGCCGACCATCAACCAGTTCGATATCTCGCCGCCCGCCACCAGCTTGCACCTCGAGTGGTCAGGATCCGGCCGGTTCTTCCAAGTCATGGGCGCTCCCAATGCCGCCGGCCCGTACGTCCCAGTGTCGCCCGTGCAGTGCGATTCGTTCTTCGATCAATCGAACCCACTGAAGTTTCATCCAGAGTTTTATTTTCGAGTGCGTCAGTGGTAGTAACACCTGCCATGGCTCACCTTGCCGCGCTGCGCGCCGAAAATTTCCGATGTTTTGACCGGCTAGCCTGCGAGTTCGGCTCCGGGACGACTGCGTTCATCGGCGATAATGCCCAAGGGAAAACCAGCGTACTCGAAGCCGTCTGCGTCCTGCTGCGCCTTCAGTCGCCACGCACCACAACCCTGACGGAGCTATGCCGGTTCGGCCAAGACCACGGTTTCGGTCTCTCCGGCGATCTGACCCCGGCTGCCGCTTCCCTCAGGCCGGCTACCGGGCCCGAATCCGGGCCAGACGCCGATGCCACGGCCCCCGAGCCGCCGTGCACTCTGAAATTCCTCTGGCATCAGGGACAACGCCGCCTCCAGGCCGCCGGCGAAGACGCGCTCGGTCCGTCGCGCTACCTCGCCCGCAGCGCCGTCCTCGTCTGGATGGGGAATGACGACCTCGCGCTCATCCGTGGCCCGGGCGAAGGGCGCCGGCGGTACCTCGACTTCCTCGGCACCCAAGCGTTTCCCGCCTACCGCCCCGCCCTGCTCGCCTACGACAAAGCCCTGCGCTCCCGCAACCGCCTGCTCAAGGACGACCGGCCCGACGCACGCCAGATCGCCGCTTATACCGCCCCACTCATCGAACACGGCACCACCCTGACTCAGCTCCGCCATCACCTAGTCACCGAACTCAAACCCTGGGCCGCCGCCGCCCATAGCGAAATCAGCGAAAACCCCGCCGAATCTCTCGAGATTTCCTATCAGGAGAGTGCCACCTCCGACTTCGCCGCCGCCCTGGCCGCCAGCCACCCGGAGGAAACTCGACGCCGACTCACGCTGGTCGGCCCTCACCGCGACGACGTTCCCCTCGTCCTCAACAACCGACCCGCCGCCGCCTTCGCCTCTGAAGGACAACAACGCACCCTCGCCCTCGCCCTCAAACTCGCCCAAGCCCGCCTGCTCCACTCCCTCCATGGCCGCCCCCCCATCCTCCTCCTCGATGACATCTTCGGAGAACTCGACCCGCGGCGTCGCAATGCACTCCTCCGAGCCCTGCCCCCGGGCTCCCAACAACTCATCACCACCACCCATCTCGAATGGGCCTCCTCCGGATTCCACCCGGAATACCTCTACCGCGTCCATCAAGGAACTCTCAGCCCCGCGTACTAACCCCCATCGGCACTTGGAAATGGCGAACGATTCTCGAAAGATTCTCGAAAATCCAAAATTTCCCGTTGCCATCCGCGTAGACGGGTTTATTGGCTCTCTCCCCGCGCGCACGGCTTTCGCCGTACCGCTTATATGGCTTGGTAGCTCAGTCGGTAGAGCAGAGGATTGAAAATCCTCGTGTCGGCGGTTCGATTCCGTCCCAAGCCACCACTTTAAAGCCTTGCCTGACAGGCATCTACGCTAACACGAGCGAGGCAACACCAACGGCAATGTGTAGTCCTTTCATGCCCGTCACAACCTTCCAAGCTGAGCGGCCGCCGCTAGTGGAGGCACGAGCCCTTGGCTACATTAAGGGCGGGATGGGCCTCCATTTTCAATGAACTGATCGCCGACGCCCTCCGTCGGCAGAGCGGCTCTAAGCCACCCACTCATTCGTCGCTCAATTCGATAACGAACGCGCGTACTCGTCGCCAGAAGGACGTTCAGAAAGCTGATCAAAAATTCAGGCATTTGCCGTTGGCCCGCAAAATAACTGGCCAAGCCGGAGCCAGTTGGGTATTCTTTCGAAACCAATATATCGTTGTGCTGGCAGCTACTTATAAGTCAGAATCTGATATAAGGCTCCTTCGCTGGGCGAGACTCAACATATTTCCACCCCACCATGAACGCGCTTTCAACGAAAACTGAGGAGTCGCTGCGTCAGGAACTACGAGGATTCCCGGCTTCGACGGTCGATGCTGTTTTGTCTCTGCGGGAAGAATTTACTCCAGACCGCCTGCGGGGCGCGATGCTAGGGGTGTTGGAATTTTATCTCCCTAAAAGCGGGACCCGCTCGCTGACTAGAATTTCCGATGAGACTCGGCTGGGTGAAGATTTGGGAGTCGATTCTCTGACCTTGGCTGAAGCGGCTTTTAAGCTTGATGAGCTATTGACCGTGCCGATTGAGACTCATGAAACGGCGCAGGTAAAAACGGTCGGGGCACTCCACACGTTGCTTTGCGAGAAACTCGGACTCCTGCCTGCGGCTGGCAGCGGAGGTGAGATCTGAAGATTTTCCCATGGAATCGGTTCTCATCACCGGGCTTGGGTTTATCACCAGCATTGGCCATGACCGCACCACGGTCGCTCATGCTTTGAAGGAATTGCGCAGTGGTGTGGTACCATGGGATCCGCTGCCCGGGACCACCTTACCGGTTAAAGTGGCTGGCACCTTAAAGGGATTTGATCTGTCGGCCGCGGATCCGGCGGGCTGGGTCTTTCCAGACGGTTGCGCCATCGACCGTCAGACTCTCCGCAGCCTGCCGCCTCATGGGGCGTGTGCGGTGCTGGCGGTGCATCAAGCCCTCGCGTCGGCTGGGCTCATTCCCGACGATTGCAGGGACGGTCGAACGGGATTGGCGTGTGCCTCAGGAGGATCACCACAAGTGATGCATCAGCGACTCACGGCGATGGAGCGCACGGGTTGGCAGCGCGGACATCCACTGGGGGTCATTGCCTCCGTGGCTGGCACCCTGAACTTCAATCTGGCCGCCCATTTAGGCATCCGGGGGGCGTGCTGCGGGTTCGTATCGGCCTGTGCCTCATCGGCCCATGCCTTGGGGTATGCGGCTGACGCCATCCGTCTTGGGCGGCAGGATCGCATGATCGTGGTGGGCGCTGAAGATTTAAATGTGGCCATGTTGTTGCCGTTTCATGCGATGGGGGCGGTCTCCTTGGAGGCTGATCCGGCGCGAGCTTCTTGTCCGTTTGATGCATGCCGGAGCGGTTTCACGGGCACGGGTGGTGCGGCGGTGTTGATTTTGGAATCCGGCCGGACGGCGAGCCGTCTCGGGTCTCCTCGACTGGCCAGACTGGCTGGCTGGGGGGAGGCGGCGGATGGGTTGAGTGTGGCCGCCCCGCACCCGCAGGGTGATGGTTTGGCCCGGGCCATGAAGCTGGCCCTGACGGATGCCGGAATCAATGCAGACGAAGTCGGCTGGGTGAATGCGCATGCCACCAGCACGCCGGCCGGCGATCGTGCCGAGGCCCTCGCGCTTCAGCGTGTATTTGGCCATCACCGTCCTGCCGTCTCCAGCACCAAGGCCCTCACTGGACACGGCCTTTCCCTCGCTGGAGCCATGGAAGCAGCCTTTTCCGTGCTGGCCCTGCAGGAAGGTTTTATCCCCGGTCAGGCCAACCTCGTCACCGTCCTCGCCGAAGGCGTAGGACTCGATATTCCCCGCGAAACCCGCGACCTTCGCCCTCAAATAGTCGCCAGCAACGCCAGCGGCTTTGGCGGGGCCAACGTCTGCCTCATTCTGACTCATGACTGATATCATCACCCATTCCATGCTCAAAATCGCCTGGGCCGGCATGCTGCTCGGCGTAGCCAGCGGTGCCATCATCGGCCTGTGGTTCGCCCGGGAAGATTGGATGGGCGGCTACTCCAGCTGGCGCCGCCGACTGACCCGACTGGGCCACATTTCCTTCTTCGGCCTCGGATTCATCAATTTCTTTTTTGCCTTCACACACCACATCCTGTCGCTCGACCCGGTCTGGGCGCTGCGCGGAGCTTGGGCTTTCAGCCTCGGGGCCGCGACCATGCCCACTGTTTGTTTTCTGTGTGCCTGGTACAAGCCGTTGCGGCATCTTTTCTTCATCCCGGTCGGGGGCGTCGCCATGGGGATTCTCTCTACCCTCATAGGTATGCCCTAACCCCACCTCGGCCCTTCACCCCTGCCACTTTTCCTGATGACACTCGGATTCAT
>JALRGB010000533.1 GCA_023253575.1 Verrucomicrobiales bacterium | reverse complement strand
GCGTGGCGTGCGTGGCGTGCGTGGCGTGCAGGATTTTTTGGGCGTGGGGGCGGTGGTTTTTGTTTGGACGTGGGTGGCGACGCTGGGGCTGAGGTGTGGGCTGGGCCGAGCGTTGGGCTTGAAGTGGGTTTTGTCGGTGATTGGGTTTTTTCTGATGGCGGGCGTGAGCGGGGCGGATGGGGGGCGAGAGGATGGGGGGCGAGTGCGGGCGCCCTTGGGGCGTTTGGCGTTGGAAGATTCTTCATTTTTGCGTGCGAGTGCGACCAGCCGGGTTCGATGGTATCCCTGGGGGCCGGAGGCGTGGGCTGAAGCAGCCCGGTCCGGTCGGCCGGTGTTCCTGTCGGTCGGGTATTTCTCTTGTCCATGGACCGCTCGCATGGATCGCGAGGTGTTTATGGATCCGGCGACGGCGGAGAGACTCAACGAAAAGTGTGTCCCGGTGCGGATCGATCGTTTTGAACGTCCGGAGGTGGATCATTTTTGTCGGCGGTTCATCGAATCCACGCGTGGGCGCAGTGGATGGCCGCTCAATCTCTGGATGACTGCAGAAAAATGGCCGCTGCGCGCCGTGTCGTCTCTCTCGCTGACCGACGAAGGATGGGGCAGTTTCCCTCGTGAAGTAGATTATTTTCTCGACGCATGGACGCGTCATGCGGCGGCCTGGCAGAAGCAAGCCATCGTTGAGTGTCAACAACTGAGTATGAAGGGGGGATATGAAGCCGCCGCGGTGACTGGGCATGATTTGGAGCCTGATGTGGGGCACGATGTGGCCCATGCGGAGGCACTTTCGGCCGCCGCCGCAGCGGGGGTGGTGTCTGCGGCAGCGTCCTCGCTGGCAGCGTCTCCGCTGGCTGCGGTGCGATGGCCGATTGACCGGGCGGTCGTGGATGCGGGGAGGCAGCAGATTTTGAGTCAGTTTGACCCGGTGCATGGAGGGTTTGGGCAGGCCCCGAAGTTTCCTCCGGCTAGCCGTTTGGGGGTATTGATGGCTGTGGCGGCGGGAGTGGAGGAGGGATCGACTCTTCATCGTGAGATGAGCCATGTGGTGGAGGCGACGTTGGACGGCATGGCGGGCGGGGCGATTCGAGATCCATTGGGCGGAGGTTTTTTTCGTTATGTGATGGATGAAGGGTGGCGGCGGCCGGCCTTTGAAAAATCGTCTTTGGATCAGGCGATGGTGGCGGACATGTATTTAGCTGGGTATGAATTGACGGGTCGCGAGGCTTTTGCGGTCATCGTTCGGGAGGTGTTGGAGTATGCGATTCGCGAGCTGGGACAGGTGGATGGCGGGTTTTTTAATGGGGAGCATGGGGAGAGTCGGGTTTTGGGGGAGGGGGGTGTGAAGTGGAGGGAGGGGGCGTATTATTTGTGGGGGCGGGACGAGGTGCGTCGGTGCACCGGGCTGGCGGCGGATTTGATGGAGTTGATGTTTGACGTGCAGGCGCGGGGGAACGTGCCGCCGGGCAGCGCTGGCAGCGCCGGGCTGGCTGGTCAAAATATATTAGCGGAGAGGATGTTGTGGTCACGTGCGGCTGTGATTTTAAACCTTCCTGAACCACAAGCCAAAGTGTGGGCGGCGGCTGGGCGTGCGCAATTGTCGGCGGCGAGGCGCCAGCGGATGCGTCCGGCGCTGGACCGATTGATGATCACGCAGGTCAATGCGGCGTTGGTTTCTTCGCTGGCGCGGGCCGGGCGGCGAATCGGGGCTCCTGAATTCCTTGAGCGGGCGGTACGCGGGGCCGAGTTCATTCGCCATCACTTGTGGAATGCGGCCGATCTCACTTTGTACCGGTGTCGGCTCGACCGGGCCCCCCGGCATCGGGCGGTCGCGGATGATTATGTTTTCTTAGTTCGGGCCTTACT
>JALRGB010000467.1 GCA_023253575.1 Verrucomicrobiales bacterium | reverse complement strand
TCGACGATTTCCGGCAGTGCCCCGACCACCAGCATGGCGCTGGTCGAGACCCCGAAACGTCCGACCGCCCGCACTTCATGGCCACCAGTCGGCACACTTTCGCCAATCGTCACCTTAAATCGCCCCGCCTCAATAAGGGTCGCCGTCAGTCCCGGATGGGAAAACACCAGCGAACTCGCATCGTCCAGATCAACTCCCTGCAGCGTGACCTCCACATCGCGACCCACCCCGCCACCGCGAGGTGACACCGCATCAAGGCGAGCCGTTGGCAGCTGAGCCGTGGCTACGGTCAAGCTGGTCCCGCAGACAGCAAGGACCAGTCCGACCCGGCCCGAAAAAAATGGTGACATCTCAGTGGTTAAAAAGGAATTCTTTGGAATTGATCAGCGCCCAGATCAGGTCCTCCCAAGCAGCGACGCTACCTTGGCGGGCGGCTAGGTATTCCTGCGCTTGGGTTATCTCGGCGGGTGTTGGCGGGCGGCCATAGGCCGTCATAAACAACTGCCCCAAACGCGCCTCCATCGGCTGCTCCCCGCGGGCCAGCACCGCCGCCCGTCCTTGGCCATGAGTCAACTTTTCCTGCACCCCTTTGGAGTTCAACAGATGCAAGCTCTGCGCCAAACTGCTGTCCTGTGAGCGCTCGCACTCGCAAGCACTCGCATTGTCCGGACGACCGAAAACCGTCAGGAAATAGCTAGTCGCATTAAACGCATCATCTGGTAAAGCCACCGCCCGCGAACCGGACGGCTGACTGGGGAATTTCGTCGGCACTCCGGTCACCGTGTCGATCGCATCCAACAACACCTCAGCCGGCAACCGCCTCGGGAAAAACCGACTGTAGTTCTGACGATCGCTGGCATTGTGCTCGTTCGGCTCGCTGGTCAGCTGATACGCGCTGCTCATGCAAATCGTCCGCACCAATGCTTTCAAATCATAACCACTTTTGATAAAGGCATCAGCCAATCCTTCAATCAAGGCCGGATTGGAAGCCGGATTGGTCATGCGCAAATCATCCTCAGGCTCGACCAAGGCCCGCTGGAAAAAGTGTTTCCAGTAGCGGTTGGCCAGCATGCGCGCAAAAAACGGATTTTCCGGAGCAGTCAACCAGGCGGCCAAGGCCGGCCGCGGATCGTCCTGCGGTTCGAGCACCAGCGTCTGGCCACCGAGGGGCGTGGGTTTGACTGGCTGGCGGGTTTTCGGGTTCTCGGCAGATGCCTCGCGCCATTGATGAAAAACGGCTTCTTCACCCGGCTCGTCCGCGGGTTTCCGCCCGATCGTCGAGAAGAAGGCCATGAAGCCGTAGTAATCCTGCTGGCTCCACTTTTCGTAGGGATGGTGGTGGCACTGGGCGCACTGGAGCCGCTGCCCGGCAAAAACCTGAGCAATGTCCTGCATTTGGTCCTGAGGTTTGGTCACCGCACGGTACCAAGCGGCGGGCGGATTACTGCTGGCGCTGCCAGTGGCGGAAACCAATTCGCTCACCATCTGGTCATACGGAGTGTTGCGGTTCAAATGATCGCGGAGCCACCCATGAAAAGCATACGTGACCTGCGCCGGCGCCCCTTCGCGTTTATTGCGCAACAAGGACGCCCACTTACCCGCAAAATACTCAGCGTAATCGGTCGTCGCCAAGAGCCGGTCAATGGCCGCCGTCCGCTTATCCGCGGAAGCATCAGCCAAGAACCCCCCAGCTTCCGCCGCCGTGGGCAGGCGCCCAGCGAGATCCAGCGTGACCCGCCGCAAAAACGTCGGATCATCACTCAATGGACTGGCCGGTAAGCCAAGGGTCCGGAGTTTCGCAAAAACATGCGTATCAATGAAGTTGCGCTCAGGTGGGAACTCGCCAGCGGGGGCGCCCAACGGGATCGTCATGCGAAAAACACCGACATGTTCTTGATAGCGAACCATGATCGCCGCATCACCCGTCAGTTTTGCCGTCGTCACCACCCCGGCCGGACTGACTTCCGCCATGTCGCGGGCCCCACTCTCAAATTGCGCAATCCCCGTAATGTCCCGCCATGATCCGTCTGAATAATGGGCCGTGACTTGCAGCTGCTGCGACGTCTCAGGCGCCAGCAATCGCTCCGACGGGAAAACCGCAATCCTCACGGGATGCGGTTCGTCAGGCTGGCCGGCCGGCATCCCCTGTTCCATCCATCTGACCAAGGTCAGGTAGTCGGGAGTACCGCGCTCCATGCGCGCTCCGCCCCCGTGCGGCATTTCGCCAGTCCCCTTCAACAACAACAGGCTATTCTCGGGCGCCGCCGGAAAAAGCCTCCGCCCGCGGGCCTCATGCACCAAATGCTCGTAATCCTCGGCCGGTTCAAACCCGAGCAGGGACAATTTAAAGCCATTCTGTCCTTCGCTTTTCCCATGGCAGCCGCCGCCATTACAGCCGTATTTCGTCAGTACGGGAATGATATCATGGGTGAAATTTGCCCGGCGCCACGCCTCGGCCCCGGTCACCTGAATCTGAGTGCTGGCCACGGCTCCGTCATCGGTGGTGGCGGTCACGGTGGCCACGCCATCGGCCAGCGGCGTCGCCTGCCCGGTCGCGGAAAGCACCGCCACCGACGGCGGCTGCACGTCCCACTGAACCGACCGGGTCACATCGATCTCCCGCCCATCAGGCCGCGTCGCCGTGGCCACCAGCTGCAAGGTGGCGTCGCGGCCGACCAGTGCCGCCATCTGGCCGTCGGAGGCGCCCGTCTGCAAATGCAGCGTGGTCTGCGCCATGGCTCCAGGAGCCAACAAAAATATGAGAAACCTCTTCATGAAATAAGCTCCTTGATTGGTTGGTGAGCACCATCAACGAGGTAATGCGGCCGCCCCGTCAAATCTGGCATGGTGGTTGTATTCGGATTGAGCCCGAGGTTGTGATAAACTGTCGCAAAGATCTCCTGAAAATGCACCGGCCGGTCAGCCGCTTCGCCGCCTAGGCGGTCGGTCGATCCGATCACTTGGCCGGTTTTCATGCCGCCGCCCGCCATCAACGCGCAGGACACGTTCGGCCAATGGTCGCGCCCACCACCCGGATTGATCCGCGGCGAGCGTCCAAACTCGCCCCAGGCCAATACCGTCACATCATCCTGCATCCCCCGGTCATGCAGATCCTGTACCAGCGCCGATAACGCTTCATCAAAATCCGGCAGGTTCTTCTTCGCATGCGAGAAATTTTCACCATGCCAGTCCCAGAAACTGTAACTCAACGTCACCACCCGCACCCCAGCTTCCACCAGCCGCCGCGCTAGCAAAAATTGCTGGTTCAACCGCGGCGCCGCATCCCCCTGGATCGAATCAGTGCCCTTGCCATACAACGCCCGAATCTTTTCCGGCTCGCTGGAGACATCCAACGCCTTCAACAGCCGCGATGATGTCAGGATGTCAAACGCTTGGGTTTCAAATTCATCCAGCCCAGCCATCGCCCCCGAAGAGTCTGCCTCACGACGAAATGAATCAAACGACCGCAACAAGGCGCGGCGGTCAGCCAGTCGCTCAATGCTCACTCCATTCAAGGTCATGTCGTCCTTCACACTGCCCAAGGGCATAAACGGCCCATGCCCGACACCCAAAAAGCTGTTTCTCCCTTGATTGTAAGGAGCATGCTGCATCTTTTGGGAAAGGTTGACGTACGGCGGCACCGCCGCCCCGCCCCCCCCTTGCAGCCGCGATACCACCGAACCAATTTCCGGCCAGCCGCCCGGGGGCTGGTTTTCATTGAGCCGACCCGTCACGCACTGAAATGATTCATGACGGTCTTTGGCCCCCACCACACTGCGGATAAAAGCCAGCTTGTCCGCCATCCGCGCCATCTTCGGCAAATGCTCGCATATCCGAATGCCCGGCACCGAGGTCGCAATCTCAGAGAATTCCCCGCGGATTTCCGACGGAGCATTCATCTTCAAGTCAAACATGTCCTGATGCGGCGGGCCCCCAGGTAAGTAAACCAAAATCAACGCCTTCGACGAACTCCCACGCCCCTGCTGGGCCTCCGCCCGCAAGAGCTGTGAAAAATTCAGTCCTCCCAGCCCCAACGCCCCAATCCTCAGAAAAGAACGGCGAGACAATCCGTCGCAAAACGACGGGGAAGCGGAATCACTGGTCAAAGTTAGCATAATCAGTCGCAGGTTTCTTGGTTACCCCACTAGCTCGGACATCGGCCGAAATTGTTCATCCACCAAATACCGCGGCCGCCCGTTCAGGTCATTGACCGTCGCCGTGCGCGTGTCGATGCCCATCGCATGATACAACGTGGCAAAAACTTCTTGGAAATCGACCGGACGAGCCGCCGGCTCGCCGCCGAGTCGATCCGTAGCCCCAATGACCTGACCGTGGTTCATTCCGCCGCCCGCAAGGGCCGCACAAGAAACCCGCGGCCAATGATCGCGCCCGCCCTCGGCATTGACCTGCGGGGTGCGACCGAATTCCCCCCAGACAACGACCGAAACATCTTTATCGAGCCCCGACGCATGCAGATCGTCAATCAGCGCCGTCAATCCATTGTCCAGCTGCGGAAAGACTTCGCGGGCCTGCCCAAAATTGCGTGAATGCCAGTCCCACCGGTTGAATCCCAGCGTCACACAGCGCACTCCGGCTTCGACAAGGCGCCGGGCCATGAGAAATTGTTCGGGCGACTCAGGGCCTCCGTCGTCACGGCACTTCATACTACCTCCTCCATACCGGGCCCGCACCTCCGGGTTTTCCCGGTCCAAATTCAAGGCTTCGGCCAGCCGACTGGAGGTCAGCACCCCCATCGCCTGCTGCTGAAAAGCATCCATCGCCCCCATCATCCCGCTGGCATCAAGATCGCGCCGCAACGAATCAAAACTGCTCAACAAGGCGCGACGATCCTGCAGCCGGTCGAGCGTGATGTCGTTCAACACCAAGTCGGTCGCCCCCCCACCATTCGGCTGAAAAGGCGCATGCGCCGGCCCCAGAAACCCTGGCTTCCCCGGATCCGCCCATGGCGCATGCCCCATCTTGGGCGATAATCCCACAAAAGCCGGCACCCCCGGCTCCGACTGCCCATGCAGCCGCGATACATACGAACCAATACTCGGCCAGCCGCCCGCCGGCTGGTTCTGGCTCGGCCGCCCCGTAAAACATTGGCCCGCTGCATGCTCGCCCGTCGATCCCACCACCGAACGAATAATGGAAAATTGATCCATCCGCGCCGCCATCTTCGGGAATAATTCGCAAATCTCAATCCCAGGGACCTTCGTCCGGATCGGCTTAAACTCGCCACGGATCTCCGCCGGAGCATCCATCTTCAAATCCCACATGTCCTGATGCGGAGGACCCCCAGGTAGAAAAATCATGATCACCGACTTATTGCCGCCAGCCGCCACAGTGGCACCCCCGCCACCAGCCGCCGACCCCGACTCCGCCCGCAACACCTGCGGCATCGTCATCCCTCCCAATCCCAAGGCCCCAATACGCAAAAATCCCCGGCGTGAGACGCCATCACAAAAACGGGAAGATCGGGATCCAGTAATGCGGAGCATAAACAAAAAATGTCTGAGCGTTATGACTCATCCCAAAAGCGCTGACGCTAATCAGGAATTTCACTCATCTTAAATGACTCATGCCCCGGACGTCAAGGCTCCGGGAATCGGGCAAAACCTGAGAGCATCGGCGGTTTCAGCCTAGCCCCACCCATAGCCGCTTCGGCGTTGTCGCTGATTGTGGCCCCAAAAAGTCGTTCGGTGAGACGTTCGGCGCCGCGACTAGGGTCAGCGACCCACGGCTACAGAAAACCCGGATCCGAAACAACCACGAAGGCGGCCAAGCCGCCACTGTAGCCGGGTACGCCGGCCCCGGTTTCCACACTTGGCCCCAGACCATTTACTACCGAGGACCTAGAGTCGCTGGTTGACGACTGGCGGGGTATCCCGAGGATTGCGGGTGATTATTTCCCCATTCTGGTGTGTTGTCGGTTGTTCTTTATTGTGGCTCGGCGGTGCCGTGGTGGCGGTTGGGGCGGAACCGGCGGCGGCGGCGGAACCGGCCCCGATGCGATTGATGGAGATTTACGGTCCGCGCGGACGGGCGAT
>JALRGB010000342.1 GCA_023253575.1 Verrucomicrobiales bacterium | reverse complement strand
CCAGCCAACACCAGACCAGACGTCGGCGCCACCTCGCCAGCTTCATCAAATACCAATGTAATCTGCCCGCTGTTCAGAGCCACCCCAGCCGCCTCCAGTCTGGCTAGGGGATCGAGGCGCGTGCCCGCCGTCGAATCAAGAATAATGCTCCCACCACCGATGACGGCCCCCGCCCCAATCATCATCTGTGGATCCGTACCGCCCCCAACGCCGCGCCTGATGATCGAGCCGCCCGCAGACCCGCTGACCCTCAGCAACGTACCATCCCCGCTGCCAACCACCGCCGAATCGCCCAAAACCAATTCCTGGGGCTCTCCCACGCCCGTCCCACGAATTTCTGAACCGGCCGCCACACTCAACAATCCCTTGGACACAAGAAGGATGTCGGTGCCGCGCAGTGGCTCACCCGCAGTCTGGACCGTCAAATTCCGGGTCGTCACCGCCACCCCCGTTCCCGTCGGAGTCGTGACCCGCTGCCCGCCAACCAACAAGCTCTCCGCCCCAAAACGATTTAACTGGGAAACGCTGAGCGCCAAGACTCCCACTCCACCACCCGTACCATCCGCATTGATCAAAATGTCACCCGGGCTGCTCAGATCAACCAGCGCTCCCAACCCGCCCGCCAGCGTGCCCGACCCCACCCGACCGTTCAATACCATGGAACTCGTCGCACTCAGCGCAAGCTGTCCCGCGTCACCCGGCAATCGCGGCACCGCAAAATCCCGCGCCCTCGCGGCATCGCCAAGGAACGGCGTCGCTTCATAAACTTCATACGTCGCCCGCTGCCGGAACGTCGAGGCCGGGGCAATTTCAAAACGCTGCATCAGCGTGACCCCAGCCCGGTCGGCATCCAACACATTCGCCCGATAGCCAGACCCAAGACTGGCCCCATCAGCCAGCGCCACCGAACCGACCGGCGCGCCGCTCTGCGGACTGATGAGGAAAGCCCCCGGCAGCAAAGCATAACGGGCCGGCAACAACGTGTAGGACCCAGCAGCCAGTCCAGGGCTGTCGCCCAGCGTGATCTGGTCACCTACCTGCAACGACCCAGTCACATAACCCGCCGCCCCTTGGAGGTTGGGCGCCACCGGGTTAAACGGCGCAAAAGGTGCATACTCAAAACCATAGCCCGGAAGGACAGCAAAACTCGTCAAAGAACCAAGTATGTCCCTCGATCCACCATTGCCCGCGATCCAGCGGTAAGCAAAGAGGTCACCCCCACCGCTGATATCAATGAGTGACCCGGCCGCCGTGACCACACTCTGAGCAGACAAATTGACGGTCTTGGAGGGTACCCCACCAACGGTAATATCATTTCCGGCAGGATCGATCCAAGAGATACCGTCGAAACTGATGCCATAAGGGATGGATAACCCACGACCGGTCCGGCTGTCCACCGCCGAGACGGAAGTACTACTCTGGCTTCCCAAAATAAGATCCGTCGTAACCGGGCTAGGGCGGGTCACGCCGGCCACCGGATCCACCGGGGCCTGCCCACTGCCATTCCAACCAAGCTGAATGACCCCGATAGGCGCGCGCAAGCTGCCGCCTTGCTCGATCCGAGAGGCATACAACGACAGCGCTCCCCCAGCCGACAAAGGCAAATCACGCCCCCCAGATCCCACAAGAGTAATACTCCCACGCCGCCCTGCCGCGCCACCCGCGCCCGCCGCCTCATCATGAGCGAAAATCCCGAAAGACCTGAGCGTCACTGGATAAATCTGGCCCGCTTCCATTACGAGATCGCCCGCCATACTCAAGGTGCCATTGCCGCGAATATCGCCCCCGCGGGCCGTCAGTCGCGCCGCCCCTATGCCCTGCAACGAAAGATTTCCCACATCCACAACGTCCGCCGTGACAATCAATCGGCCCGTTCCCCACTCCGGCGCCAACGACCACGAGGAGGTTACACCCGAAGCATCCGTCTTCGTAAAAATAAATGGCTCCTGCCCGGGCAGAACCGGTGGCCTGAACGCCTGGCCCAAGGCCACATAAGGAGCGGTCAGCCGGACATCATCCGTCGCGTAAATCACCCCGCCGCCAGCCACCTGCAAACGCCCAGGCATTCTGATGTCAACCGGACCCGAAAACCGAACGTTCCCGCCCAACGTCAAAGCATCAAAACCACCCGCCGCCTGACTGGATAGAGCAAAACGACCCAACGCCGGCTGCACCACCCCGTCCGCGCCCGTCACCGCAAGTCCAATACCCTGCCTCACCCCGTCCGCCAAGACATAACCCCTCTGCTCGACAATTAAATTCTCGTCCGCAGAAGTAAATTCCTGGCCCTGCGGACGAAACCTGCCCGACGACACCGCAAGTGATCCGCCCATCGCCGATCGTCCGCCAGCCAGCCCGCTCAGCGTGGCATCCGTATAAAGCATCTCCCCGCCCACCAGCCGGATGGAACCACCATTGGAATCGATGCGCACCGGCCCGTACTGCACTCCGCGCAGCGAATTGGCGGGATAGTTAGAGGTGGCGAGATAAGTAGGCGACAAATCAAGCATTCCAGTACTGCCGGAGACATCGACTTTCGCACCCCGCTCCGCCACGATGTTACCCGAGACAGCGATGGACCCACCCGCAGTGATCTGGCCCTGCCTCCATCCATTCGGATGCAGATTCACCACCGGCCGACCGGCCGTTGAAAGCACCGTTCCAGCCGCTAAATAAACAGTCGGAAGCGGCGCCCCCAGCGGAATACTCGGAAATTGATTACTGCCAGTCACCGTAATCGCCCCACCAGGCGCATACACCTCACCGGCCACCGAGACCGTCTCGCCACGTAACGCCACCGCTCCCAACGCGTCCGTCCGAATCTTCGCTCCCGCACCCACCACCACATCACCACGCGAAACCAAACGATTGCCAAAAGTATCCCGCGCTCCCAGTCCCTGGAAAGTCAGACTGGCCGTGGAACGCAGCCCCTCCGCCCGCTCATACGGTCGTAATCCAAGTGCCGCCTCCGCACCGCCATAAGGACCGGCCCACCCACCGCTCACCACCG
>JALRGB010000341.1 GCA_023253575.1 Verrucomicrobiales bacterium | reverse complement strand
TGGCAGCTGCGCTTTCGAGGATCCTGGCCCGGATATTCCGGCCTCCTCCGGTTGTGAAACGGCGGTCGAGGCCGCCCGTCCCTCCACGAGAGCTTTGGCTGACGCTGCCGTTGGGAATGCCCCCTCGACCATCGGTTTGAGCGCGCTGTCCTCTGGGAGACGCTCCGTCTCGGATCCTGTTCCTGCGCCTGACCGGGTCCCGCTCACCAAAACAAATGGGGACGGAATCGGTTCATCCAGTTCCTTAAATAACGGTTCCACCGCAGGTGCCTCTTCCATCAACCCCACCACCCGGCCGACAGGTAAATCGTCGAGCTCCGAGCTTGAGGCCGGAGGTGGTTCCAGAGGGGCCGTGCTAAATCGAGGCTGCCGGGGGGATTTGCGGAAAAGATTGCCGAAGGAAAAAGTGGCCATGAGATCGGTCGTGAAGTGGCTGTGGCGGAAGGCTCAGAAGATGAACAGCTAAAAAACGTGTCGGAAACGGAGTGAAAATAGACGAAGGCAAAAATCTTAAATCTGATAATTTTTGACACCTCATTATCAGATTTTGTTCCCAATTATTCCGTTTCATTCTTTTTGCCAAGGGGATTTTTCACTCATCTTAATGAAATCAGCAAAACTTTTATGAAAATAATGGAAAAAATAGATGTTCTTTTTGATGATATTTAATGGTGATCGGGGGGATTTTGTGGAATGAAGATCTGGCATACTTGCACTTGAACGTGAGCGTTCCTCGTGACTCTAATAGGAACGTCTGCGGCTTCGGTGGCTGCGGAGGTTTTGACTTCTTTCTTTTTTTTCTCCGATGATCTTTCCGCTTTCCCGTCTTGGTGTGTGTGGTGTGCTGGCCTTGCTGAGTTCATGTTCGCTCTTGGAGTTGAAGCCTGACTACAAGCCGCATGACAAGCTGGCGGTGGTGCCGCAGGAATTTTTATATACTGGGCATGAGCCCTTTAACGAGTGGTTGGACACGCCGGTGCACATTCATTTGACGGAAGTGCCGTTGATGGATGTTTTCGAGCATCCGGCTTTACGGGCTTTGCGGGTGGAGTGGACGAAGCGGCCGAAAGAGAACCCGTTAATTACCATTCACCGGGTGGCGATTACGCGCCGGCAGTTATTGTGGGCTCTGGGGCAGGACCATCAATTGGCGATGATTGCGCACACGGTGCCCGGCGGGCAGTCGTATGTGGAAATTCGCACGCGCGCCCTTTGAGGCGTGCGGGCTGGGTGCGGTGGCTAGCGTTTGGCGTGAGGCGTTTGGCCTCAGGCGTGCTTAAACGGCGAAGGGAGGCGGTCGTTGTGGTGGTGATGTGATCGGCGGGTGCGCGCACGGTGGTGGTTCTTAGGCTGCGCGCTAAATGGGCGGCAGAACGGGTTCTCTGGTGAGGGATGGATTTGTTTTCGTCGAACGAGCGCGCGTGGTTGGACAAGCGGAGGTCGGAACCATACAATTCATTTCAGACGCCATGGAACCTGGCTCGGTGGGTTTCTCTTTCCGACATTTAGCACCTCCCCCCTCCACTGATTATGTCTAGAAACGTCCGTATCACCCGCATCCTTGCGATGACTGATTATCTGGCGGCAGCCCAAATGCAGGGGCTGCGTTTTGCCGGGTTCCTGCCCCCGGCCGCCTTCTGGCAGCCGGCGGTCAATGTGTATATCAACTCTGAGAGTTTGGAGGTGTGTATGGATCTGGCCGGAGTGCGGCGGGACGAAGTGGCGGTGCAGGCGGAAGCGCGCCGTCTGATTGTCCGGGGCCGCCGCAAGATGCCCGACTGCGGCCGCGGCGAGGATGGTTGCGGTCGGCTGCTGGTCATGGAAATTCCGGAAGGGTCGTTCGAGCGGGTCCTTGAATTCCCCGTCGAAGTGGCCCCGGATCAAGTCGAGGCCCGTCAGGACCATGGATGGCTCCTCATCACGTTGCCTCGCGCCAAACAGGAGGATCGGCCATGAATGACACGCCTACTTCCGAACCCGCCTTGGAAACTGGTGCCGCGGATGCCGCAGGTGCCGCGGATGCTGCCGGTGTTGCTGGCGCTATGGGTGTTGCTGGCGCTATGGGTGTTGCTGGTGCTATGGCCGCTGTGGCTACCACGGGTGTTGATTCGCCGGGCGCTGTGGGGGTGATGGCGGCGGGTGTTGAGGTGGTGCCTTTGCTGCCGCTCCGGGACACCCTTGTTTTTCCTGGCACGTTGCAGGCGTTGAGCATTGGTCGGCCGACAAGTTTGCGATTGTTGGAGGAGTGTTTGCCGCAGTCGAAGCGGCTGGGCTTATTATTGCAAAAGGACAAGGCGGAGGATGCGCCCTTGATGGACGGGTTGCATGATCACGGGGTGATTGTGCGGGTGGTGCGCATGGTGCGGCAGGGTG
>JALRGB010000572.1 GCA_023253575.1 Verrucomicrobiales bacterium | reverse complement strand
GGGGCGGGCATGGTAGGCAATTTCGTTCACGACACCCGAGCGGGCGGGAGGCGGGGCGAGCGGAGGCGCCACCGCGGTTTCACCATCTATTACCACGAGGGCCAGATCGAGCGCGACGACCGCCGCGGCCGGTACAGCATGAGGTACGAGTTTCACCGCGAGGACGTTGGCCCCCTCGACCAACTCCGGGACAGAGGCGGCAAAACCGAATGACCCGCGGCCGTCCGCACGACCGAGCCGCTGGCCATTCAAGAAAATCTCAGCCACGCCCTCAAGCGAACCGGTCAGCAGGAGGTGAGCCGAGGGAAAACGGCCACTCCACCCGAAGGACCTCCGGAAATAATAAGCCGCCCGTCCGGGCGGCAGCACGGTGGCCGCCCCCTCCGCTACAGTCCCAAGTGGCGCCGAACCCGCCATCCACGCACCGTCAGAAAACGAGCCAGACTCCACCCATTCCTCCGGCAGCTCAGCCCCAGTCGGTTCGTATTTCCACACACTGCCCAGAGTGAAAACCGGACGAGGTGCCAGCTCGGGCCCAAATGGAAAATTCTCCTGTCCCGGAGTCCCGTCCACCGCCGCACTCGCCACCCACGACGACGCCAGCTCACTGGCGCTCTCCGGCCTGCGCTTGGCCAAACTCGGACCACCTCCGTCGGGCGCGGCCGGCCACTCGCCACTCTTTCGGTAGTCGACACGATCCATCATCCGCCCCCACCGCTCATGCAGTCGGATTTCCTCGCCATCATTATTCAAGCGGCCAGCCAGCGGCCCGATCGCACCCGCCGGCACCCCGGCCATAGCCGACACCACCAGATAACCGCCCGGCTCCATGACCGTGCCATCGGGAAACACATAATTCACGCCCCCGCGCACCGACCATCCACCCAAATCAACCCGAATCGACATCGGATTGTGCAATTCCAGCCACTCGGGAACAGCCGCGGATCCACCGCCCCCAGGAACGGCCGGATTATAATGTAGCTCGTTGATAGTAACTATACTGTCCGTCGCAGCAAACCCACTCCGAGAAACCAGCAGCAGCACCGCAAGTCTCCAGACAGCAACGGCCAAGACACGAGAGAAAACACACATTTAAAAATCAGGAACGCCTCAAGGATCCACCAAAACCGTTCAGACGCAAAGGCTAGACTCGCCAGGCCATAGTCAAAACGCCTGATAGCATACGCCTTCATAGGAAATATTCAGATTTTCAGGAGCGGGCCAATCACCCAAACCCAGGAATTGTCATCCAGCGAAATACGCCCCCGAGTGAACGATCCACCAGGATATTATGTCGGAGACATTTGTCGGAATCCGGTCTGGTGGTTTGACTTTGCCACCGGTTTTTCGCATAACCAAGCCCTCGCGGCCATTCCCCCCCGCATCCCCCGAACCTCATGAAATATATTTCCTTGCGCGCCATGGCCCTGCTGGGCCTGCCCGCGCTCGTGCATCTGCCCGCAGCCACCGCCAGCTTCGTCACCAATCCGAGCTTTGAACTCGATGGTTTTTCCGTGGCGCCCGGATACGTCGGCAACGGCAACCCGCCGCAAATAACCGACTGGTCCGGCACGGGCGGTCATGGCATCAACCGCGCGGCCGGGCCGTTTCATAATGCGGGCACTCCCATTGTCGACCGGCTGCAGACCGCCTTCATTCAGGGCAATGGCTCATTGAGTCAGACCATCACTGGGCTGACCGTCGGCCAGACGTATTGGATTCAAATGTTTTATGACAAGCGCGGATGCTGTGGCGGCAGCATTAATCTGGCCACATCTTGGGACGGCGCGGTGCTGGACACAGTGACAGACCTACCCTCGGCAACCGGTGGCGCCGGATACTTTTTCCGCAACATCCCGTTCACCGCCACAGCCGAAGAAGGGTTATTAACATTCACTACCACCGCCACCGGCGATGCCAGCGCCCTGCTGGATGGAGTGAGCATCGTCCCCGGCGCGGCCGGTCAAGTCATCGTAGCCAACCCAAGTTTTGAAGCCAGCGGCACGCCAGCATCACCCGGCTACATTCCCGCCGGAGCGGGATGGACGGGAGGCGGCGCCGGCCAAATCGCCATTAATGACGCCACCGGCCCGTTCGCCGACAATGGATCAATCCCCGAACAAGATCACGTCGTGTGCCTCCAAGGCCTCAGCTACATCGAACAAAACCTGCGCGGCCTTGTCGCCGGAGAAAAATACTCCGTCGCCTGGCGCCATAACGCCCGCAATAATAACACCCCCACTCTGCGCGTCTCCGTGGACACCACCGTCCGTGAACTCGCCGTCACCCCAGCCGGCGGCACAGCCGCCTACCAGAGCGGAACCGTCGAATTCGTCGCCACGAGCACCAGCGCCGTCCTGCGCCTCGAACAAATTGCCGATGGCGATCAGACGGTCCTGCTCGACGACATCCGAGTCACCGGCGTCGTCGTCGAACCACTCCCCAACTTGCAAGTCGGCCCCAGCCGAATCGAGCTCGGACCAGGCTCCCAAGCGCTCGCCGCCGTGACCGTCTCCGCCCGCCGACTCGCAGCAGGCGCAGCCACCGTCAAAGTCCGGCTCGCCGATGACACGGTGGCCCGACTCGTCGATGCCGATGCCACAGGCATAGTCACCCTCGTTTTCGACCAAGGGCTGCCACAAACCACCCTGACCACGGCCATTGAAGGCGTCGGTCGCGGGTCGACGATTCTCGAAGTCGTCGACAACGGTGGCCATGATGGAGTGGACGGATCAGTCATTATCAACGGAACCACGTCCTATGTCGTCAATCCAAGCTTTGAGGCCGGCCCGGTCGGTGCGGGCCCAGGCTATGGTCCTATTCCGGCATGGACTGGCGGAAGCGGGGTCAACAATGCATCCCAGCCGTTTTTCGACAACGGGCTGATTCCTGACCGCGATCAGTTGGCATTCCTGCAAAACAGCGGAGTGATGGGGCAAACTATCATTGGGCTGACTCCCGGCGCACGATATTCCGTGCAGGCGTTTTACAATGTGCGGGCCTGCTGCGGAGGAACCATGGTGCTGACCGTGCGCTTTGGTGGCAATGATCTGGCCAGCGTTGAGGAAATTGTCGCCGTCGGACCGGGCGCGCCCTTCCATTTCCTGAATGCCAGTTTCACCGCCACCAGCGCCAGCGGCGTGCTAGAATTTGCAGGCACCGCGGCGGGCGACGCCAGCCTGCTGCTGGACGGCATTTCCATCGTCCCCCAAGACGCCACCGAAGTGATCGTGAAAAACCCGAGTTTTGAAGCCTCGGGCATCGTCGCCTACCCAGGCTATCAAACCGCCATCGCCGGATGGACCGCCACCGGAGGACACGGAGTCAATGTCGATACAGTCGGACCGTTCGCAGACAACGGAATCGCCGCCCGCCAAGATCGTGTCGCTTTTATGCAGGGTACATCCAGCCTGGCTCAAACTCTCGAGGGCCTAACCCCCGGGACCGCATACACCCTCAACTATTTGGTCAATGCCCGCAGTGGCGACACTCCAGGACCAACCCCGTATCGGGTCCTGATCGACGGCGCCGAAGTCTGGAACGAGCCGGTCGAAGCCGTCGGCCCCGGAGCACCCTATCTGGGAATGAGCCTCCCCTTCACAGCCGCCAGCGAAACCGTGGAAATTCGTTTTGAAGGGTTGTCCACGGGCACCCCGCAGGATGATCACACTCTCCTGCTTGATGACATCCGCGTCCTCCCCGCCGGAAGCAGTACCGCTGGCGTCGCTCTCACCATCCGCCTCGTCGCCGGCAACTCCGTGAATCTGGCCTGGCCCACCTCCGCCCCCGCCACCCTCATCCTGCAGTCGTCAACCACCATGGCCCCCAACTCGTGGCAGCCAGTCACCACCGTCCCGTTCATCGAAGGCGGAAATCAAAATGTTCTCGAGGTCATCGACGGCCCCGCGAAATTCTATCGCCTGCGCCAACCTTGAGGCGGCGCCGCATGGACCACCACATGAGCCGCCGCATCACGCCGCGGCAGCGGCCATCGGCCGGAGCTCCCGCCGCAACCTGCCGGTCAGCGTTTGCGGGTCGGCTTGCCCAGCGATTTCTGCCAGCGTTTGATTTCGGCGGCCACGCCGGCTGGCGACGGAGCGCCGGGCGCCTGACGGGCGGCCAGCGCCGTCTCGAGGTTGAGGACGGCAAAAACATCGTCGGAAAACTCGTCGGAAAACTGTCGAAATTCCTCCAGCGTCATGTCGGGGAATCCGCGTTTCTCCGTCAGTGAAAAGGCGGTCAGCTTACCGATGACTTCATGGGCGTGCCGGAAGGGCAGGCCTTTTTTGACCAGATAATCAGCGAGGTCAGTGGCCAGCAGAAATGGATCGCTGGCCGCCGCCCGGCAAGTCAAACCGTTGACCTGCATCGCCGTGATCATTTCCGCATTCACGGCCAGCGCCATTTTCAGGGTGTCAATGGAGTCGAACAACCGCTCTTTGTCCTCCTGCAGGTCGCGGTTATAGGTCATGGGCAGTCCCTTCAACGTGGTGAGCAGGCTGACCAGATTACCAATGAGGCGGCCGCATTTGCCCCGGGTGAGTTCGGCCACATCAGGGTTTTTCTTTTGCGGCATCAAGCTACTACCGGTCGTATGCGCATCATCCAGCGTGATGAACGCAAATTCCGCGCTGGCCCAGAGAATGATGTCTTCCGCAAGACGGGACAAATGCACGCCACACAGGGCGATGACAAAAAGCAACTCCGCCATGAAATCACGATCGCTGACAGCATCCATGCTGTTGCGAGTCACTCCATCAAAACCCAACTGCGCCGCCACATATTCACGATCGAGCACGATCGTCGATCCCGCCAACGCCCCGCTGCCAAGCGGCGAAACATTCA
>JALRGB010000292.1 GCA_023253575.1 Verrucomicrobiales bacterium | reverse complement strand
TGTCCTCGCGGTCGCCGACCATGAGGATTTCATGAGGATTCAGCCCTCGAGCGGCGAGCCGGGGTGTGAACCAGTCGCAGACGCCGGGATCTGGTTTGGCCAGACCATGTTCGTACGAATAAAAACTTAAAGAAGGATCGAATATGTTGAGGTTCAAATCAACGGCGGCCAAAGCTTGGCTGAGTTCGATGCGGGTGGAGGCTTGGGCATTGGAGGCGATGCCGAGGGGGAGGTCGGCGGTACGGGCGGCGCGCAGGCAGTCGGCGGCCCCTGGGGCGAGGCGAGTTGTCCGGCTGAGGAAGGCGTGAGTCTGAAAAAAGCGGGTTTGCTCGTCGGGACTGAGTTGTTGCAGTGGCGGAAAAGCCTGACTGGCCAGAGCGGGCCAGTCCACCTCAGGCTGCACCAGACCGCGGGCGCGGCCGAGAGCGTGGTGGTGTGCGATCAGTGGCTCAACCGCTAGGCTGAATTCTTTCAGAGTGGGGGGAGGCGAGACGCGAACAAGAGTGCGCCACAGGAAACTCCATGAGGTTTCAGCCAACGGCGGGGGCGGTCCGACTTCGAGGAGCGTGCCATAAATATCGCAGATCAGGGCGCGGATCATGATGAGGCGGATTCGAAAGCGTCCCCACCCGGCCACAGAAGGGGGAAGGAGTTGACTTGGTGCAGACGGCTAGCCGGTGGGCCGGCGGGTGGGTTCGCTGCGAATGGGGTGGGGCGGTGGGATGAGCCGTGGTTTTGTGGTTGGAGGCTGGGGTCGGCCCGCAGGGCGGCGGCGACAGTGGTCGGCTCAAGGGTGGAGGGCACAACTGAAGGCGGCGTTTGGGAAGGGGAGGATGAAAGCAAGGTGGCTAGCCACGGGTTGAGTATGAGGAGGGCAGCGCGTGCGGTTTGGTGCTGGCATTCATTGATGACAGTTGTTTGGCCGGCGAAGGTGAGACGGCTGAAAGAGATGGGTTGGTCATGCTGCCACCAAGCAGGTTCGGGCAGGTTGCGGGCGGCTTCTGGCGGCATGAGAGCCTTCCAGCGAGCCCAGGCGGGGCGTTGTCGCGAAATTTCGACGGTTCCTCCGGCGAGGGCTTGGGGGATTAACAGGTCATCATACGCATGGACGTGGGAGGGTTGGATGTGGTCCGGGCAGGCGGCGCGGCGGGCTAGGCAGCGGACGCCCAGAGAGGAAGCTTCCATCACTGGCAGGCCGAATCCTTCGAAGAGCGAAGTGACGATGACGGCGGCGCTGGCGGACATGAGGGCGGGCACGGACGGGTGGGGGGATCCGATGGTTTCGGTGCCAGCGAGCAGGCCGAGGTGCAGCGGCCATTGCCCGGCGGCAGCGGCTTGGTGCAATGAGCGGGTGTAGGTGGCTTCATCCGTGGAACTGGGGCCACCGGTCGTGGCGACGACGGCTTCTGGGTCTAGCAGGCGGGCTAGAAGGACGGCTTCGGCGATGTTTTTTCGGCGCAGCAGTCGGCAGGGGACGAGCCAGACTGGTTTTTCAGGGGGCAGTCGGCGGCGGAGCCAGGCGGCGGCTTGGGTTGATTCCTCTGCGGGGACGGGAGTGGTTTCGACGGGGTTGGGGCACCAAGCGGCGGGCGATAGAGACTGGAGCCATGCCGCATCCTTGCTGGAGACGGTGCTGTGGCGAATATGGGGGCCGGATGGGATGCTGGCGGTGATGGCTTGGGGGAGGGAGGACACGCCTGCGGCCTGCCATTCGGGCCAGCGTGACCAGCGGCCATCGAAGAAAAAATCGTGGTGGTGGCAGATCAGGCGGGTATGAGTCACTTGGCATGCGGCGGCCAGAGTGGATGCGATGAGTGGG
>JALRGB010000238.1 GCA_023253575.1 Verrucomicrobiales bacterium | reverse complement strand
TGGGGCACTCGCACTCGCCTCCAGCCTGATCGTGCTTCGCTTTGAGGTGATGCCCGCAGTGAGGACAGGCAAAGACCTGCCAGTCATCGGCAGTGATAGCAGCAAGGGGCTCGGGTGAGTCGGTCATGGCGGGGGCGCTGTGAAAAGTCATCGACGGCCCGTGGAGGGAAAGGAGCGGTCATTAATTCAGTAAAATGCTCTGAAAAGCTGCCGATGTCCAGAAATGTCACGTCTCTAAGCGCGGTCGATGCAATTTCATGGCTGGAGCGATCAGCGAATGAACGACGGGCGGGTGGGGGGGCTGGGGTCGGAGCTGAGCGATTGTCCCTAGTCTCTCCGTCTGTTTCGAATCAATGACTGAGGATCAAGTCCAGCCGGCTGACGCCGTCCTGATGGCCGGGCCATGACCGGGTCAATAACACGATTTCCTCCTCGAGCTCGCGACAGGAGAAAGACCATTCCTGGCCTCCACGCAAATGCAGGACGGCTGCCCGCAGATTTAATAGTTCCAATCTTGAGGTTCCGGTGGTGCGCAACTCGCTTAATTCGCGCAGCAAGGTTTGAAAAAAAGCCAGTTCCAGCCCTTGTGATTCGCGCGCCAGTTCCAATAAACACAATTCCAGAGGCGGTGCTTCCGGCCGGACGGCGCTGGCAATTTCCGGGAAGCCGATGCTGCGCAGAGTGTGGCTTACTTTCAGAAAAAGATCATTGAGCGTAATAATGTTTTCCTGAAACCGCTCGCGCAAGAACTGCAACACCCCACGAGCCACATCGCCGGCCGGCCACCAAGCCTCATGGCCAGCCTGCCGGGCCGCCTGTTGCAGCACTCCCTCCAGCCACTGCACCTCATAATGGGCAATGTCGTGCCGGCCGACCCGGAGCAATGGAAGATGCGAAGCAAGGCAGATCATGACAGAAAAAAAGTGAGCGGGATGAACGTTGGGAAGATAGGCCTAGGCAGTTCGGGCTGAGAAAGAGTGAGCAAAAAATGAAAAGCGTTTGAATCGGAAAAACTTCCTCAAGCCCCGCTAGCGAAAGAGATCGGGCTGTAGCGCATTGCGCGCCGATACATGGCTCTCCAAGGCCTTTATTTCGTCGAGGAATTCACCCACATCCGCAAACGCGCGATAGACCGAAGCAAAACGCACATAGGCCACCGGATCGATGGCCCGCAGCTTCTCCATGACCTTCTGCCCGATCACCCTCGAGGGAATCTCCCGCACATTGTCCTGCTGTAGCTCCGTGATGATCTCCTCGGCCGCCAGCTCCAAGGTGTCGAGTGCCACCGGCCGCTTCTCGCACGCCTTGACCAAACCTCCTAACAACTTGTCCCGGCTAAACGGCTCCCGTACATCGTTGCGCTTTACCACCCGCAAATCGGTGCGCTCCAGCTGCTCGTAGGTCGTGAAACGATGACCACACGCGAGACACTCGCGGCGTCGACGAATGGTCGAGCCATCCTTCGATTCACGTGAATCAATGACCTTGTCCCCGGTCCGGCTGCACTTGGAGCATCGCATGGTTCTGCAAAGACTGCAGTAAAGTCATCAACCGGTAGTGTCGTCAACGACAAAACACCACTATCGGTGGGTATGTTATCTGTTGATAGTAAATGATTAACATCTCTTTATAATCACGGCATCCGAACCGGTCAGCCCCAAAATCCAGACGGCGGCCACCCCGTTACCTAACACTCGCTTTTCTAAAAAGTACCCGGATCGCTGGCGGTGAGGGAGCGGCGAATACCGCTGAAATTCTAAAAATAAAGAGATCCTTATTATTAAGCTTGACCCAGATGAGCGTTGGGGAATTTAATGGTCGCGCATTACGCCCATCGGCACGCGCGCTCCCGCGGTGCGGATCGTCATATGACGACTCATCAACCATCCAGTTTGGATCTCCAAGCACAAGTTGCGCTGTGGGAGAATACCCCCTCGACGACGCGACGGATGAGGGCGGTGCGGTCGGCGCCATGTCAGAGCGGGCCCGATTATTTTTCTGTCTCACGGCATGCGGACATGGCTCGGGCCTCCCGCCGCAGCCTTGCCCATTCACGCAAGCCTTGGCCGTCAGCAGTGACTGCTTCGGTGCGCCTGCCAGTACCAAGATTGAATAAATCGTGGTCCAAAATCCTGTTGTCTCCGTCTTCATTTCACGCCGCTTTCCAGCGCGGTAATATTCGACCGGAGCGGCAAACCAACCCAACCCAACCCATACAACCAACGTGAAAACCAAAATGCTCGCAGCCAAAAAGGCTGCTAAAAAAGCGGTGACGAAAGCCCCTGCGAAGAAAGCCGCTCCTGCGAAGAAAGCCGCTCCTGCGAAGAAGGCCGCCCCTGCGAAGAAAGCCGCCCCTGCGAAGAAAGCCGCTCCTGCGAAGAAGGCGGCTCCTGCGAAAAAAGCTGCCC
>JALRGB010000202.1 GCA_023253575.1 Verrucomicrobiales bacterium | reverse complement strand
GCGCACGGCCGGGCTCAGTGCGGTGGCCGCTCGAAGGCTGGCCCGACCGGATGCGGCGGTGGCGGCTTTTATTGGTTGTGGGGTGCAGGCGCACAGTCACTTGGAGGCGCTGGCTGATCTTTTCCCGTTACGGGAGATCCGGGCTTTTGGGCGTGGAGAGAAAAACCGTGAGGCCTTGTGCCGGGCGGCGGAGCGGCGTGGGTTGAAGGCGGTCGGGGCCATGACAGCGCGGGAAGCGGTCAGTGAGGCGGACATCGTAGTGACTTCGGTGACTTTCACACCGGACGTGGTGCCGTTTCTCGATGCCCGCTGGCTCAAGCCCGGTGTCTTTGCGGCGATTACAGATCATGCCGCCCCGTGGGTGGCCGATAGCCTGACGGCCTTTGACCGGATTGTGGTAGATGATATGGAGCAGGAGCGGCGGATGCCGACCCCACTCGTTGATCCAGCGCTGGTGGCGGGCGACCTGACCGGATTGGTGGGAGGTGCGACCTCCGGGAGGGATCATCCAGACGAACGGACAGCTTTCATTTTCAGGGGCCTAGCTTTGGGCGATCTGGCGCTTTCCGCTCTCGCCTATCAACGAGCAGTGGCCGCTGGCGCGGGGATCGAGATGGAACGATAGAGCCGTCATCGACGGACTCGCGGCCGTTGGGACAGAGCGCGTAACGGCTGGCCGCGACTTTGGAGCCGTTGAAGAAATGAAGGACTTTGATGGGAGCCACTCAGTGGGGACTAGATCAAACAAGATCTACTCCGAATGAGAAAGTGTGTAAATGAACGCTATAAACAGAAAGCCAAAAGCAATAAACAGATTATTTTAATAAAAATTGTATTTATTATAAAATAGACTACATGGCGGGATGTCGACCACTCATTTTCCTGGTTCCTCCTCTCGCGATGGTAGTACTAGCGCCGGAGGCACGATTCCAGGCACTGGGGCGTTGTTGCGTGCGGATTGGTTTTCGGTGGTGCCTTCTTTGGAGAGGGCGACGCAGGTGGCTGATGGCGTTTGATCCTGTTTTGACCAACCCCATGGAGATTCATCAGGCACCGATCCGGCCAGATCCGCGGCCGATGTTTCAGGTGCTTCATGGAACTTTTGTTCTGGCGCGCAACTGTCGCGTGCATGGCAGGTTGCAGGATCGTTTTCCTGAGCTTGGGCTTTCGACGCAGCTGGAAAAATTTCGCGAGCAATACGGCCGTGGCCTGCAGGTGACGCGGGAATTCATGAAATCCACAGTCATGGGGAGCCTGCTCCTGCAGTCCCTGCCCGAGACCGGCGTGGAAGCCGGCGCCTAAAGTACCGGCCGTTCAGCAGAGTGCGGTGTCACAGAGCGCGGGCGCGCTCAGCCCAGCGTCGGGCCGGCCGGGCCCTGAACCTCGACCTTGGTAATGCGGTTCTGCAGGTCTACGAAGACGACGTTGAGCGTATGGCTTCGCATCAGGGCAGGATCGACATTCCCTTCCGCGACAACATACGCTTTGTCGCCTGGCTGGAAATGACGGGCGGGGGAACCATTCAAGCTGATGATGCCGCTGCCGCGGGCGCCAGCAATAGTATACGTCTGCCAAAAAGCACCTGTCGATTGATTGGTAATCTGAACCATCTGAAACGGGACAATGCCTGCGGCATCGAGGAGGTCTTCATCGATGGTAATGGATCCCACGTAGTGCAAATCAGCCTGGGTGACCGTGACGGCATGAAGTTTGGCAACGGCCATGCGGACGGTGCTGACTGTGGCGGAGATGGGGGCGGGTGAGGGATGCAGAGGACTGGACATGATAATGCGCGAATTGGAAAATGATGGCAGGTCGGGGGGGAGGCAAGCGTCATGGGTACGAGAGGAAAGAGGAAAAAGAACGGCTGGAGGCCATGGGTTCTTCTTTTGCTGACCTTGGACGATGGAGGCGTCCAAGCGATGGGTGGCAGCTCTTTGGTGCGCGGGAACTGATTCCAGCGCGTGGGGCCGCGTTTCCGCTGAGGTTTCAGCGGGCGGGTTTATTTAAAGTCTAGGAACGTGGCATCATCGCACTGAGCCTTGAGGGTGGGGGCGCTGCGGTCGGGGCTGACGGTGAGCGTGTGGGTGCCGGCTGGGAGGCTGGTTTCGCAGCGGCCGTTGGTGACGGTGACTGGCTGGTTGTTGATCCAGGCGGCGGTGACACCAGTGAGGACGAGTGGGGTGCGGGTGGCTTTGGAGACGGTGAACCGTGCTTGCGCGAATGCGGTTTCCGGCAGTTCACTCGCGGGCAGTTCGCCATTGACCAGCGTGGTGGCGAAGGTGGGGGATTCCGTATCCTCCGGCGACCGGGAGGCGGTGAATTTCCAAATACGGGCCACGTTGGTTTTGCTGGCGTCGAAGCGGCCAGGCCGTCCGATTTGGCTGAGGAAGGCGTAGAGATTGCGTTTTGATGGGGCGTCGAGCGCATCGGTAAAGCCCATGGGCATCAGGCTGCCGATGATTTCTTTCTGTACGACGGCGGATTTCAGAACTGGCAACTCCACGCCTGGGGCTGGGCGGATAATGATTTCGGTGGCGGTCTCGCGCACGGGGATGCCATTCATGACGCTACCGTCATTCAGACTGAAGGAGAATCCATGATACCCTTCCTTGACCTTGGCGGCGGGATTGATGGTGCTTTCGATGATATAATCGAGCGGGGCGCTGGCGCCGATGCTGGAGAAGTCTGGCCCGAAGTTGCCGCCGACGCCGCCGATCGCGTGGCACACGGCACAGCCGATGCGGCGGTAGACGAGTTCCCCGGCGATTGGATCTGAGTCGTTTTTAATTTCGGCGATGAGGCTGGCGATTTCAGCGGGGAAATCGCGTTCTGCGGAGGTTGTTCCGGCCATGGGCGAGAGTGCGGCGACCAATGCTTGGCCGTTGTCGCCCATGCCGCGGGCGACCTTCAGGGCGGAGGCATAGGCGTCGACGGTCAGGTCATTGGGCAGTTCGCGAGCTATGAGTTCGGCAAACCCCTTGATTTGGAAAAGCTCGCGCCAAAGAACGGCGGCGGCTTCTTGATTGGTGATCCAGCCCATGATGGACGACAATGATTTGAGCGCTTCTTGGGGAGCGTGCACGGCCAGTGGCGGGAGCGCGTCGCGCCGGACGACCATCGGTTGCTGAGTGGCCACCAGTGCCCGCAAGGCATCGACGGCTGCGGGCTGTCCGATTTTCCGCAGGGCGCTGAGCGCCTCTCCGCGCAGGCCGGCATCGGTTTCGTTGGCGGCAAATTGGGCGAGCGGCGGCACGGCCGTTACCTGACCCCATTCTGCGGCCAGCGCGATGGCTGCGGACAGCAGCGGTCGGTCGGACGATGCGAGCAGTGACACAATACCGCTGAGGTCGCCATCCGGGCGCAAGTTGCGGCCGCGTGCGGCTCCGGTGAGGGCGGCGGCCGCCCGGAGTCGGGCCTCTGGTTGCAGCGCGCCTTCTTGGATGAAGCTGGTGTACAGCGTGGTGAGCTCGGCTGGGCCGCCCGCACTTCCGATCAACTCAATCCACGGCCCGCGGCCGTCAGCGTCGATCGTCCTTCCAGCAAAGAGCTGTTGCATGTATGGCGCCGTCACGACCGGCGCGGCGATGGTCGTCAGCGTTGTCAATTGCGCTTCGCGGCCGACGATTTTTTCCGGATGCGCGGCAATTTCCTCAAACCACGGGCGAGCCAGTTCGTTGACCGTCGTCCATGCGGCAAAATCGAGGAAGTCATCCGCCGGGTCCGTCGGCAGATTGCGCAAGACCAAGTCGGCGCTTTCAAAAGTCCGGATGCGAGCCAGAGCTCGGAATGCTTCCAGTCTGGTCCGCGGATCGCGGCCCGCTTTGATCCACGTTGCGAACGGGCTGAGATCCTTCGTGCCATGCGCTCCATACGCTTTTCCTAGTTCGCGCAGACCTGTCTGCACACTGGTGTTGTCGACCGATTGAGGATCGACCATGGCGATCAGATGCGCTGTGTTGTGGGTGCGCCCGCTGAGCAACCAGGCGGCATGGCGGCGGGTTACTTCATCTTTCATCCACGGCCCCAGCGCGGCGCGCAATGTTTCGACTGGCACGCGGGACAGCTCGCGACGGGCTTGCTCAAATTCCCAGCGATTGGGTGAAAGCAGGCGGCTGAGCAGTTTTTCGACGGGTTGGCCGGTGAGTGGTTCCCAGGCCAGCGGGCGGCTACCGGTGGGGGCGATGCGCCAGATGCGGCCGCGTTGTTTGTCGCGCCGTGGGTCGCGGAAATCGACCTCACCATGGTTGATGATGGGGTTTGTCCAGTCGGCGACATAGATGGCGCCGTCTGGTCCCATGGACAGGGCGATCGGGCGAAAGGCGGCGTCTTCCGTGCGGGTGATGTCAGGCTCGACTTTGGTGACGTAGCCGGATTTTTGTTCTGCGGCATTCGGGTTTACGCTCAAGTCATTGAAACTAAAGCGGACAATGCGGTGAGCGCGGAAATCATTGGTGAGCGCATGCCCCTGCCATTCCGGACCAAAAAGCGGACTGTTGATGATTTCGAACCCGCAAAATTTCGGATACGAACCGGGGCTGATGCTGTTGATCGTGCGTCGCGCGCCTTCTGATGGAGGCAGGACCGCGCCGGGAAAAGCCCAGCTAATGCCGTTGCCATCCGCACCCGAGGTCAGGAACGTCTGGCCATTCATGTCTTCTTGCTGTCCCCAGCAATTGACCAGCCCTTTGGAATGGACTTCGAGCCGCTCCGTATTGGGATCATAGGCAAAGGCGACGCCAGAGTTGGCGCGAACCAATCCCCATGGGGTTTCGACGTGCGAGTGGATGTAAATGGTTTGCTGGAAATAGAGGCGACCGTCCACGCCCCAATGCAGGCCATGGATGATGTGGTGAGTGTCTTCGGTGCCGAATCCGCTCAGCACGATGCGGCGCTCGCTGAGCAGTCCATCGGCTCCGGGTTTGCTGAGGTGGAGAAGTTCTGTGCTGGCGCCGACGAAACAGCCGCCTTCGGTGTCTGGGGCGACGCCGGCGGGAATGAGCAGTTTGTCAGCCACGATGCGGGAGACATCAGCCACGCCGTCGCGGTTGGTGTCCTCGAGGAGGATGATGCGATCATTTCCGGTCGAGGGACCAAACTTCGAAGAATTCCCTTCCATCATAGCCCCGAGATCGTCCGGATTGACTTGTGGATAGGTGTTGGAAGTGGCCACCCACAGTCGTCCGTCGGCATCCCAGCTCATGCCGACAGGTTTTTCCAAAAGTGGATTTTCGGCGTAGCTGGTCATTTCCAAGCCCGCGTCCATGGTGAAATCTGGGCGTGGCAGCGATGGAATGACGGGCAGTTTGGTTTCGCTTGGCGGTTCGGGGGGCAGGGTGCTGGGCTGACCTGCGGCGATGGCGATGACATTGGCCTCGGCTTTGTCGACGAGCGGGTCGAACTTGGGGATTTCTACGGCGTTGCGTCCTTGTTCGCCTTTTCGGAAGCCGAAGATGTACGTATAATTGGCTGGACGGCTGCGGTGGAAGAAGAGGGCGTTTTTCCGCAGGATAGCTTGGCGCAGGAGTTGTTGCGATGGGGTTTCGGTGTCCCATGCGGCGGCTTCGGACTTCCAGCCCAGTTGGGCCGCGACGCTGGCGCTGAGGGCGCGAAACCCTTGTGGGGTCAGGTGGATGCCGTTGTCGGTGCCTTGCGGCAGATTGATGCCTGCGGCCTCTTTCCATTCACCGCGCACAAAAGGGGATTGTTTTTCCGCGGCGAGTTGTTCGATCACTTTTTCGTACTCGGCCAGCAGGGCGTTGTGCCCGGCGGGGTCGGGCAGTCCAGGCCGGGTGCCGCGCATGTCTTCGTGTCGAACAGGTCCGACAAAAACAAAACGCACGCTCCCGCCGGGGCTGGCCTCTTTGATCAGGTCCATCAGGGCGAGCAATTCCCGACGGAATTTAGCAGGGCTGTGGTCGAGGCCGTAACGAGCTGGGTCGGGATTGAGCACTGGGTCGTTTTGACGATAGGTCAAATCTTCCAAACTCGCCGCCATACCGTAACCCAAGATGGCCACTGTCGGCCGCACCACAGCCAGTTGCTGCTTCAAACTGTCCACTCCCTTGTCGACCGGATCAAAACTCGCTCGCGACGCGCCCAATGGACTGTCCCCGCTGTAAGCGAGATTGCGGACCGCAAAAGAACGGCCCGGAAATTCCTGCCGCATCCGGGCTTCAAGATATCCGTAGTTGTTCTCCCTCTCCATGAGGGTGTCACCAATCAGCAAGACCCGGTCACCGTCTTTAAGATCGAGTTTACTGGGGGCCGCCCACAATGGGCTGCCCGTCAGGGCGCAGATGGCCGCAAGGCGCAGAAGTTTGAGCATGGCTTTTGAGGTGGGGTAAATGAAAAAGCGGTCCGAAATGAATTCGAGCTTCCCTAAAGTGATACGGGTCAGCCTCACGCGCATCCGTTCTTTTTTTCGCATCAAAGTATCGGGAAAGCCCCGCCCCCCCCGCGG
>JALRGB010000169.1 GCA_023253575.1 Verrucomicrobiales bacterium | reverse complement strand
CGCCCCAATGTTTTTGGTCATTTTCCGGGCGGCGTGGTTGAGGGCAAGCCGAAGCCGAGGGTATTGTTTGCGCCCCATACCGACACGGTGGACGTCGAAGGCATGACCATTGATCCATTTGGGGCGGAGCTGCGTGATGGCCGTATCTATGGACGGGGGGCGTGCGACACCAAGGGGACGATGGCGGCGATGCTGGCGGCGCTGGAGGAGCTCGGGGTTGAGCGACTGGCTGGGTTGGGGAGTGCGGTCACGCTGGTCGGGTTAATTGGCGAAGAGACGGGCCAGCATGGATCCCGTCATTTGGCCCGTCATCATGGTGGCGAATATGCTTTTGCGTTGGTGGGGGAACCGACCTCGTGCGGTATTGTTCATACGCACAAAGGATGTGCGTGGATCACGCTGGAAACGCACGGGGTGGCTTGTCATGGCAGCACCCCTGAGCTCGGGCGCAGCGCGATTTTGCAGATGGTGGCGGTGATAGACTCGCTTTCAGCTGCCTTGCACGGTCGCTTTGGCAGTGGCGAGTTTGATCATCCTGTTTTGGGAGTGCCCACGGTGAATATTGGCACCATTCATGGCGGCAGCCGTGCCAATATCGTGCCGTCTCGCTGCGCGATTGAAATTGATATTCGCGAGACTCCGGCGCTGCATCGATACGGGGTGCGGAGGATGCTTGAGGAGTGGGTTGTGGCGTCGGGACTTGCCAATGAGGTGGTTTTGCATGGGGGGTCTAGTTGTGCGCCGTTGGACACGCCGGTCGATAATCCGTATGTTTTGAAGCTCTCGGCGCTGGGCGCGCCGCTGGTGGGGGCTCCTTGGTTTTGTGATGCGGCGTGGCTGGCGGAGGAAGGCGGCATTCCCAGTGTGGCCGCGGGACCGGGCAGCATTGCTCAGGCTCACCGGGCTGATGAATACATTGAAGTGGCGGCTCTGGAGGAGGGGGTGCGATTTTACCGCCGGTTTTTGGAAGCTCTTTGACCAGTGGCTGGCCAAGAACATTGGAGGGTATGTGATGAGGAAAGCGCAGCCTGACTGGAAAACAATCCAGCACTCGATACGCTGCGCCCATGAGCCACACGTCATCACCCTCTTCGTCCCCTGAGTCACTGTCCGCCGCCGGTTCTTTGGACCCGTCCCGGAGAGTGGGCATTCTCGGGATGGGCATTATTGGCCGCCGGGTGGTGGATTCTTGCCGCCGGGCCGGTCTGGAGGTCGTCGCTTGGAATCGCACGCGTCGTGGTGAATTGGACACGCTGGATACTCCGGCTGACGTGGCGCGGCGGGCGCTGGTGTTGCAGATATTTGTCACCGACGACCGGGCTCTCTCCTCGGTCCTGGACGGGCTGTTGCCGGCTTTGACGGAGGATCATGTGGTTCTGAATTGTTCGACGGTTTCACTGGAGGCGACCCAGATGGCTTCGGCATCGGTGGCGACGACGGGTGCGGCCTTTTTGGATGCTCCCTTTACGGGGAGTCGAAATGCGGCGGCGGCGGGCGAGTTAGTGTATTATATTGGCGGGTCGGCGGAGGTATTGAGCCGGGTGCAGTGGGCTTTGGAGCCGAGTGCGAAGGCGATTGTGCCGCTGGGCGAGGTAGGAGA
>JALRGB010000124.1 GCA_023253575.1 Verrucomicrobiales bacterium | reverse complement strand
CGCCATGTTTGTGCGACGAGAGGGTCTTTTTCCGGCAGGGGCATGGGGATGATCCGGGTCCCGCGGCCATCGAGTTTTACGATCACATCGACGGCGGACAGGCTGTAGTCATCGGCTGCGGAATACACGATCGGGAGCCATTCATTGGGGCGGAGAGATAATTCGCGATCGATGGGAGAATCGATGACGACGGCGGGGGGTAAGTCTTCCAGCGCTTTGAGGGTGCCGCTGGATGGTTTGCCGAGCAATTCACCGGCGCCTTTTGGGTGAAGCGTCCACCGGTAATTCATGCCGGGGGCCAGCTCGGCCGACCAGCGGGCCAGTTGGTGGGGGCCCTCGTTGACCAAGCTGACGTCTGGACCCGCATTTTCCGTCTGGTCATAGACCAGCGTGGCCGCGGCGGCTGGATGGCTCAAGGTGGCGGTGACCTCTACCATCGTGCCGGTGATGGCTGAGATGTCGCCGAGGGAATCTGGATCGAGCTTTGGAGCGAGCCCGGTGTAAGCAGGGAACGTGTAGCGGACGCTCACGTTGGTGATGTCCGGCCGGTGCAGGACCTCGACAAAAAACTCCTTGCTGCGAGCGCGTCCGGAGGTGGCCGCGTAGCGGAAACTCGAGGGCACACGCGGCAGAGTGAGAGCGAATACGGTTTCGCCGGGTTGCGCTCCGGTGGCATTCGGCTGCACGACCATTCTTTCGATTTGTGGGGTGCTGGTGGCCGGTCCGTCAGGGCTGCTGGCTGATTCGCGGCGCAGTTCCAGGCGTTGGGCTGATTTCCCTTTGGCGGCGACCAGCAGGGTGATGGGGGCGCCCTCGACGACGGTGGCATTTTGCGTGATCATCCGCAGATCGGAGGAGGTGGCGCTACCGATATTGGCCAGCGGCAGGATGGCACGGGCGAGCAGAATGCCTCCTTGAAACGGCCATCCGATCAGGATGACGGCCAAAATCGTCAGTGCGGCCGCGCCCAGCCGCTTGGGCCAAAGCATGGGCAGCGAGGAATATTCCTTTTCTGGAGTGACCGTTCCCACATCAATAACCGCCGATTTCACGACTTCGGCCAGCAGTTCGTCTGAGCCGCGCAAACTCGCTGCATCCGTACTGCCCAAAAGCTCCACCGCTGTCGAAATTCTCTCATGCATTTCAGGATGATGGATTTCCACCATCCGGGCGACTTGGGCCAGCCCTAGGGTGCGGCGTAGCGGCTGGAACAACGTGCGCCATGCGACGACGGACACCGCCCCCAGCCCGGCAGCCGAAAGCAGACAGCGCCAAAGTTTTGATTCCAGATCAAAAGCGGCATCGATCCCCATGACCGCGATGAGTGACGCCACCAGTGCCGCTAGAGTCAGCCAGCACCCGCGCCACCACAGGACGCGCCGGATGCGCGCAATCAGACTGCGCAATTTCGCCACTATGGGCTCGGGGAGACGGCGAATAGCATCTTCAGTCAGGACAGGCGTCATGTTAAAAAAAGTGAACTCGGCGGTATCAGGACCACAACCAGCAATCTGCTGGAATCTGCGGCTCTCTCAGCGCGGGGTGTGGTCCGGCGTGTGCGGTGTGAGTGAGGGATCGGGGGCTGGGATTTGAGGTGGGAGGCGGCCACATTGTGGGGGGTGTGGGGTTGAAATCCGCGGCATCTGCGGCCTTGGTGGCGGCTGTGTCTGAATCACCATTTTCTCATGTTGTGATGGAGCGATCCGGTTTGCTGGCGGCTGGTAATTTCATTGTCGATCGTTTCAAGATTATCGACTACTACCCACGTGAGGAGATGTTGGCCTCGATTTTGCGGGAGACTTCTGGCAATGGGGGTGGGCCTTACAACATATTGAAAGATTTGGCGAAGATGGGGGCGGGTTTCCCGTTGGCGGCGGCTGGGTTGTTGGGGGACGATGAGACTGGCGACTCGATTGTGGCGGACTGTGAGGCTCATGGCATTGACACGACTGGATTGAGCCGCACTCCGGCGGCGCCGACGAGTTACACGGATGCTTTCACGGTGGAGAGTACCGGGCGTCGGACGTTTTTCCATCAACGCGGGGCGAATTCGTTGTTGGCGCCTGCGCATTTTGATTTCTCGGCCTCGTCGATGCGGGTTTTTTATCTTGGGTATTTTATGTTGCTGGAGACGCTGGACCGGGTGGACGTTTCGGGGCGAACCGGGGCGTCACGGGTTTTGGAGGCGGCGCGGGCGGCGGGGATGGTGACGGTGGCGGACATGGTGAGTATCGAGCACGCGGATTTCGTCCGGGCGGCGCGCGCCTCACTGCCGTATTTGGACTGGTTTATTTTGAACGAAGTGGAGGCGGGCAAGCTAGTGGGGCGTTCATTGCGAGTGGCGGGTGATGGCGGGGGGATTGACTGGGCTGGGTGTGGTGAAGCGGCGTTATTGTTGGTTGGATTCGGGGTTCGCTGCGGGGTTGTGATTCATTTTGTGGAGGGGGCGGTGGCGGCGGTGGCGGATGGGGAGGTGTATGGGCAAGGGTCGGTGCGGTTGCCGGCGGGATTTATTCGCGGGGCGACGGGTGCGGGTGATGCTTTTGCGGCCGGGTTTATTCATGGGGTACATGAAGGATTTCCGGTTCCTGTGTGTTTACGGCAGGCGGTGTCAGCGGCGGCGATGTGTTTGAGTGATCCGACGACGAGCGAAGGATTGGGGCCGCTGGCCGACTGCCTGGCCTTGGGCGAGGAGTATGGATTTGCGCCGGCCGGGTTGAGGGCGGATTAAATCCCGAGGAGCTGGCGCAGCGATGCGGCGAGTTGATCCATGATAGGATCGCTTTCGGCTTTTTTGTCTCGGTCGGGCGGGACCGGGATGGCCGGGCCAATGGTGAGACTGAGGTGCATGGGGCGGTGGATGGTCGGGTTTTGATTGCCAAACGCTTCTTCATAGCGTTCTACGGTTTCGATCAATCGTTCCGGGGTGGGGTTGTCGCCGAGGTAGTCTGGGGGAAAATGGAATGTTTGTTCGGCCACGGTGACGGCTTGGAGTTGCCGCCAGCGTTCGGCGCGTTGTTCTGGGTTAAGGCGTTTTTCCACCAGATCCGGGAGCATGGCTTTGCGGAGGTTTTTCACGCGCATGATGATGGTGTCTTGGGGGGCGGTGGCGGCGCGTGCGCCGAGCCACTGGGCTTCGAGGGGGCGGAGGATGTCCTCGCCGAGGGCAGCTAGGCGTTCGTGGGTGGGGCCGGTGCGGGCTTCTCCATGGAATTCCATTTCTTTCATGGTCAGGAGGGCCTTACCCAGTTGGACGACGCGTTCCCGCAGTGGTAGGCCTTCGCGTGATCCCCACGAGAGACCCGATTCCAGCCGTTGCAGCACCGGTCCGAGTGATTTTTCGAGGTCACCGCGAAACTGGTAGCGCAGGCCGATCGGGTGGATGACGACTTGGCCAGGCGGGGTGAGGGCGGCGCGGCGTTTGGCTGCGGAGCGGGCGAGGAAGGCGACCCCATCCTGCAGAGGGATGAGGCGGTCATTGGTGCGCGACGTGACGCCTTCGGGAAAGACGATGAGTGGCCGCTCGGCGGTGCTGAGGATTTCTATCCCCAATTTAAGGGCTTCGCGGTCCATGCCTTCGCGATTGACGGAGAAGGCGCCGAGGCGCGGCAGCATGAATCGAGGAAACCAGCCTTCGCGAAAGATGTGGGCGCTGGCCATGACGTAGACCGGCTGGCGGAGGGCCTGAACGAGTACCCCCAGCGACGGGGGATCGCTCAGACGGCAATGGTTGGGGGCCAGCAAGATGCCATGACCGGCGGCCAAGGAGGCGCGCAGGTGATCCAATCCGTGGAGATCAAAGCTGGCCAAGCCCCACGATTTTTTGAGGTAGGGGCGTAGCCACGTGGCGACGAACCACGTCCAGAGGGTGGTGCGGTGGGGTGGAATAAAGACGTAGCGATCCTCGCTGACGAGTGGGTCCATCGGGCATGTTAGCTCGCAGACCGGATCGGACAACCTCCTGCTCGTGGTAGAGGGCGCGAAGAGAAGGCGCTGAAGCGGAGGGCGGGCGCTGAAGCGGAGGGCGGTCCGCCGGGGGGATGGTCAAACCAGCGCGTGGGCCAGCACGTCATCCACGGTGTGCACCGGAATGACTTTTAATTTGCGTCGGGCCTCGGTGGGAAGGTCGACGAGGTCTTTTTCATTTTCATGCGGGATGAGCACGGTTTTTATGCCGGCGCGCACGGCGGCGAGCAATTTTTCTTTGAGTCCTCCGATCGGGAGGACGGCACCGCGCAGGCTGATTTCGCCGGTCATGGCTACATCAGCGCGGACTGGGCGGCCGGTGAACTGGCTGGCGAGAGCGGTGAACATGGCAACGCCTGCGCTGGGTCCGTCCTTGGGGGTGGCTCCGGCTGGTACGTGGACGTGGACATCGTGTTCGGCGAAGGCATCACGGCCGATGCCGAGGCCGGCGCCGCGGCTGCGCAACAAGCTCCAAGCGGCCTGAACAGATTCTTTCATGACCTCGCCTAGTTGTCCGGTCAGCTGGACGTGGCCTTTGCCTGGAAACCGCAGGGCCTCGATGTGGAGCAGTTCGCCCCCGACGGAAGTCCACGCCAGTCCGGTGACGATGCCGAGGCGCGGGGTGTCGAGTTTCTCATCGTGGAGAAATTTGGGTGGTCCCAATTCTTTTTCGACGACGGTGGGGTTGATGATTTCGCCGGTACTGTCGTCACTGGCGATGCGAGCGGCCACGGCGCGGCAGAGCGAGGCGATCTGTCGTTCGAGTTCGCGCACACCGGCCTCGCGGGTGTAGTGCGAGATGACGAAGCGGAGCGCTTCGGGGGTGAAATCGCACTGAGATTTTTTCAATCCATGTTCTTTGCGTTGGCGCGGAACGAGGTAGCGGCGGGCGATGACGAGTTTTTCTCGTTCGGTGTAGCTGCTGAGTTCGACGACCTCGAGGCGGTCCCGCAGTGGGCCGGGGATCGGTCCCAGATCATTGGCGGTCGCGATGAACATGACCTGTGACAGGTCGAAGGGGACGTCTAGGTAATGGTCGGTGAACGTATGGTTTTGTTTGGGGTCGAGGACCTCGAGCAAAGCGCTGGACGGGTCGCCGCGGAAATCGCGCCCCAGCTTGTCCACTTCGTCGAGCAGAATCACCGGATTCCGGGTGCCAGCGCGCCGGATTTCATTGATGAGGCGGCCTGGCATGGCCCCGATGTAGGTTCGGCGGTGACCTCGGATGTCAGACTCGTCCCGCACCCCGCCCAAACTGACCCGGACAAACGACCTCCCGAGTGCGTCGGCAATCGACTGGCCCAAGCTGGTCTTGCCCACACCGGGCGGGCCGAGCAGGCACAAAATAGGGGGGTGACCGTTCGGGTTGAGCTTCCGCACCGCGAGATGCTCCAGTAGCCGGCGTTTGACCTTTTCCAAACCATGATGGTCGTGGTCAAGAATACGCCGTGCGCGTTTCAGATCTAAGTGATCCTCGGTTTCGACGTTCCACGGCAGAGAGGCGATAGTTTCGAGGTACGTCGAAATGACGCCATATTCCGGGCTGCCTTCCGGGATGGACTCGAGGCGCTTTAATTCCCGGGCGGCTTGTTCGAGCACGAGTTCCGGAGGCGCGGCGGCTTCTATTTTCTCCCGCAGTTCCTGTGCGGCAGATTTTTCGCTGTCGCTGCCATCGCCAAGTTCTTTTTGGATGGCCCGCATTTGTTCATGGAGCCACGCTTTCCGTTGGGCATCAGTGAACTGCGATTGGACGTCCTGTTGTATTTTGTCCGAGATAGTAGCGATTTTGAGTTGTTTGCCGACCAGCCGCTGCGATAGCTTGACTCGCTTAAATGGATCTAGTTCATCGAGGACGGCTTGTTTCTCGGTAGTTTCGACCTCCAATCCGCCGGCGACGAAATCCGCTAATTTGCCACCGTCTCCCAAGTCGCGCACGAAGGCAGCGACTTGATCGGGCACCTCGGTTTTCATGGACAGGAGTTTGAGGGCGGAGTCGCGCAGTGAGACGACGGCAGCCTCCCAAGTGGGGGAGTCGGGGTGAGGGCGGGTGGTCAGGTACTCCGCTTCGATGGTGAGGAACGGCTCGGTGGCGATGGTTTGGCGCAGGCGGATGCGTTCGCGGGCTGAAACGATGGCGACGACGGAGTCGTCATTTTTCACGACGCGCAGGACTTGGGCGGCCACGCCGGTGGGGTGGAGGTCTTCGGGGCCGGCTTCCTCTTTTTCGGTGGTTTTCTGGGTGAAGACGGCCACCCATCCATTTTCCGCGGGCAGAGAATCGAGCAATCGGCGCGATGATTCGCGGCCGATGGTGAGCGGCACGATGGCGCCGGGGAAAAGGACTGAATTTCGGATAGGGAGGACTGGCAGCGAGGCCGGGTGCACCTGCTCCGCGGCAGCGGCCTTTTCGGCATTGGCGACGACCTGAATGAGACCGTCTCCGGCCATATCCGAGCGGGTGGACTGTTCAATGGTCAGCAGGATGGGTGGCATGTGAGTGGTGATAGAGTTTACCCAGCTTCATTTTTCATGCCAGAAAGGATCTCTCGTGACGAGGAGAAACTGGCAGGGATTCTACAGAGACAAAGTGGCTTTTTATCTGCGACACTTTGACTCAATAGTGGCAGTACGACGCGAGTGGACGAGTGGACGGTGAAGGGTCTCGACGATTTTTTCTATGGCGGTCGGGTACTGGGATGGGCGGGCGCATCCACGGAAGCCGCCATGCCAAAAGAGTGATCGGTGCTTCGTCAATCGATCACGTCTTTAAGTCAGCGGTTGATGACACCCAAGGCGTGCGATCGTTCCGGACGCAAAGCCAACGTGGTATGAAGGAGGACAAAAAATGCAACCTATGTGGAAGCAGGGACTGGAGTGAGCTTTAAAGATGAGGCTGACACCGTCGCTCAAGCGACGACCGGCTCAACAAGCTAGTAATAATTGGGCGTTTTCTTGGCGGAGCGGACGGGGCTCGAACCCGCGACCTCAGCCGTGACAGGGCTGCGCTCTAACCAACTGAGCTACCGCTCCTCTACCGAAGAAACGCTCCCGGAATTTGTGGTCCGGGTGGGACGAATGATAATTGCCTCGGAGCCGCCCGCAAGGGAATTTTGGTGAGTTGTGATGTTTTCTATGATGGACGTCTGAGAATCCGGGTTTTTCTGGGGGAGGCGGTTGTTTTCGGGCGGTGTGGTGGGGCTTATGGGGCTATGGCGGCCTGCTGGGGATGGGTGTTTTCGATTCGTTCCCATGTGTCGATGGTAAACTCTACGGTTGTTGAGGTATCCTGGCGGCGGTGGCTGGTGTGGGTCCGGCGCCATTGGTTCCATGAGACGGGGGGAAACAGGACGGTGGCTTGGCTGTGGAGGTGGACGGTGGTGAGGACGAGGCGGGTGGCGGCGGGCAGGGCGGCGGCGTAGGTGCGGGCGCCGCCGATGACGACGATTTCGGCGGCGCCTGACTGGAGGGCGCGGGTCTGGGCGTCCTCCATGCTGCGAGCGGATTCGACGTGGATGTCGGGATGCGGCAGGGCCGGGAGTGGGTGGTGGTTGCTGGTGAGGACGATGATGTGGTGGCCGGGTTGAAACCAGCCGAGCATTTCGTTGAACGTCTGGCGTCCGACGATGAGCCATTTGTCTTGGCAGTAGGCTCGGAAGTGAGCGGTTTCGTCGGGCAGGTGCCAAGGCAAGCCGCCGGAGTGGCGGCCGATGGCGCCGTCTTCGTCGTGGGCGGCGATCAAGGTGGTGTGCATCGACGGATGGGGGGACGGAGGGCCTCAGGTCAGGCCATTGTGGTTAAGTGCATCGACTCCATTCCAACGACACAGTGTTCGTATAGCATTGGATACGAATGTTTTAGCTGTACTGATGGCTTCGGGCATGGTTTGGCCTTGGGCGAGACTGGCGGCGATGGCGGCGCTTAGAGTACAGCCGGTGCCATGGGTACTGACGCCGTGAAAGTAGGGTCCGGAGAACAGTTGAGCTGGCCCCTCGAGCGGCTGAAATACATCGAGAGCGGTTTCTCCGCGCAGGTGGCCGCCCTTGAGCAGGACCGGGGCTCCGAGGGTTTTCATCAGGGTGTGAGCGGCGCCGGCGAGGTCTTCCTCACGGCTGATGGCTTGCCCCAGCAGGGTGGCGGCCTCGTCCATGTTGGGAGTAATGAGGTCGGCCTGGGGAAAAAGTGCCTCGCGGTACGCCGTCACGGCATCTTCCTCGATCAGGCTGTCGCCACTGGTGGCGACCATGACCGGGTCGACGATTAACCACGGGCGACGGGTGCGTGGCAGGGAGTCGAGGACGCGGGCGATGAGGCGGATCGTCGAGGCGGACCACAGCATGCCAGTCTTGATGGCCGTCACTGGAAAAGCGCCTAAAAGCAGACGAAGTTGTTCTTCAACAATATCTTTATCAACGGCTTGAACGCGCGTCACTCTGCCCGGAACCTCCGCGACGACGCAAGTTACCGCTGTGAGGCCATACACTCGAAGTGCAGAAAACGTCTTTAAATCTGCCTGCAAACCGGCGCCGGCGGAACAATCAGAACCAGCGATACTGAGGGCGACGGGTGGGGTAGTGAGCAACGGGGACATAGCTTGAAGCTGTAACTGAAAGCTGGCCGGGCGAAAGGGCGATCCTCCGCGGTCGAAGATGCGGCAATTGTTTTCTTCTGCTTGCGTCTGAGCGTGGCCGCACGGAAGGTCGTCACGCGTGGTCATGAAGGCACAAGAGCTTCCGGGATTTACGGCGACGGTGGACGAGGTCATCTACATGGATAGCCTCGAGACTCCCCCGGATCGTCCGTACGCCTTCGTGTACTTTATTACCATTTCCAACAAATCGAAGGTTCCCCTGACCGTGAAGGGCCGAAAGTGGGTGATTGAATCGAAAAACCGCGACAAATTGGTCGTCGAAGGGGATGGTGTCGTGGGACAAACGCCGTATCTGCGTCCTGGCGAGGAGTTTTCTTATAACAGCTACCATGTGGTGGCGATGGACAGTTCGGCGGTGGGCAGTTTTCTGGCGGTGACGGATGATGGGGTGCCGGTTTTGACGCGGATTCCGCGTTTTGAGATGGCGATTCCGTAGGGGTTGGGGTGCGATCTGGAGTAATTTGACTGTCATGAACGGATTACGTCCATGTTTTCTGGGGTGGGTGGAGCCACGATGGAGTGACGGGTATGAATGATGATCCGTCTGGTGGGGGGCCTCCGCTATTCTCTTCCTCGCCGGGGGCGGAGGAGCGGGTGATTTCGACGCGCAAGACGGGTTCGGTGGCCGCTGGCTGGGTGGCGGCGGTGGTGATTGGCGTGAGTGTGGTGTTGGCGATGGGGCGGGTGGTGATGGACAAATCCGAGATGGCGCGTGCGGAGGCGGCGGCGGGCGGGACCCGGGTGAGTCGGATTGAGGCGGAGCTGGGGGCGCGATATTTAGTGGGGATGAATGAGATAGTCGGACCGGTGTTGGTGGCGGGCGGCGAGTCGAAGGAACGTTGGTTGTGGGCGGTGGCGGAGGCGGCTCAATCCTCGCGGCAGCGGGTGTCATTGGCGATTTTGCGGTGGGAGATTCTTGGGGACGAGGCGTTGGCGGCGGATTTTCCGGTGGTGTTTGTGGATGAGGATGACCGGCGTGACTGGGAGACGTTGGCGGTGGTCAGACGGGCGGTGGCGGAGGGCGGGGTGGGGGCGGATGAGCTGTCGGACGACGATCGTGCGCGGTTTCGGGAGAGGTTTGGATGGGTCGGGCGATTGGCGCTCAGCCGGGGGTGGCCGGAGGGCGAACCCTCGCGGCGGGTGGTGCTGGGAGAGGCGCGGCGCACATTTCTGGGGAGTGTGATGCTGGCGTGCGGGGTGTTGGGGGCCTTTGTGCTTGGGAGTGGGCTGGCCCTCTGGGCGTTGGTGCGACGGGCGACCGGGCGCTGGGTGTGGGCGTTTGACGCGTGGGACCGCGGGCGGGTGGCGGCGCGGGGCGGATCGGTGTGGTTGGAAACTTTTGCGGTTTATTTGGGGGTGATGGTGGTGGGCGGGTTGGTGGCGGATGGGTTGCCTTCGGGCTGGGCGCCTTGGCCGCAAGCGGCGGCTTTTGCCGGGGCGGCGGTGCTGGGGGCGGTCTGGCCGCGGTGGCGCGGGGTGACTTGGGCCGAGTGGATGGTGGCGCTGGGGTGGCGACGAGGCCGGGGGGTGATGCGGGAAGTCGGGGCCGGGCTGTTTGGTTATTGTGCCGGGTTGCCGATCATTGCTGTGGGTGTCGGGCTGACCATGGCTTTGACGCTGGTGACCCGAGCGGACGCCACCCATCCGCTCAATCATTTGACCGGAGTTTCAGCTCCCGCGCTGGCTTTTCTCGGGTTTTTGGCGGCGGTCTGGGCGCCGGTGGTGGAAGAGACGTTTTTTCGCGGGGCTTTTTATTCGGCTTGGCGCCAGAGTGGTGGCCGATGGGTGGCTGGCGTGGGCACAGGCGTGATTTTTGCTGCGGTGCATCCGCAAGGATGGACGGCGATCCCGGCGCTGGGTGCGGTGGGCTTGGTGATGGCGTTGTTGCGGGAATGGCGGGGGTCGGTCATCGCTTCCATGACGGCTCATGCTCTCAATAACGGCACACTTTTTGCCGTGATGGTGGTGGTGATGCGGTGATGCGTTGGCGAAGGGCTTATTTAGTCACCTAAGCCTTCGCGTTGTTGTTCAACCATGTGCCAATACCGGCCGCGCATTTCCATCAGGGCGGCATGGGTCCCGCATTCGACGAGGCGGCCTTTGTCGAGGACGGCGATGATTTCGGCGCGGGCGATGGTGCTGAGGCGGTGCGCGATGGTGAAGGTGGTGCGGCCGACCTCGAGTTTTTCTAAGGCTTCTTGGATGAGGCGTTCGCTGTGGGTGTCGAGGGCGCTGGTGGCTTCGTCGAGGATGAGGATTTGTGGATCGGCGACGATGGCGCGGGCGATGCTGAGCCGCTGGCGCTGGCCGCCGGAGAGGCGGGTGCCGCGTTCTCCGATCGGGGTGTCATATCCTTGGGGCAGGTCGGCGATGAATTCGTCGGCATGGGCCTGGCGGGCGGCGGCGATGATTTCCTCGCGGGTGGCCTTGGGTCGGCCGTAGGCCAGATTTTCGGCGATGGTGCCATCGAACAGAAATGTATCTTGGCTGACGATGCCGAGCAGGCGGCGGTAGCTGTGGAGTCGGATGTTTTCCAGCGGGATGCCATTGAGGCGGATGTGGCCGTTGGTGGGACGGTAGAACCGGGCGACGAGATCGGCGATGGTGGTTTTGCCGGCACCGCTGGCGCCGACGAGGGCCACAGTGGATCCGGCGGGTACGACCAGCGAGAAATCGTGGATGATTTTGCGATCGTCGGAGTAGCTAAAATCAACCGCCTCGAAAGTGATTTCGCGCACGATGGAAGGTGCGTCCACGGCATTGGGCGGGTCGTTGAGTTCATCTGGTTCGCGGAGGTGATCGAAGACGCGGTCTACGGCGGCGAGGCTTTTTTGCAGGTCTCCGAAGGTTTGGACGATCATGTAGACGGGGCCCATGAGCATGCCGGTGAACCCCATCATGCCGGTGATTTGGCCGATGCTGGCGGTGCCGTCGAAGAGCATGCGACCACCGAAGAAGAGGACGGCGACATTGGCCAGAGGGATGAGCACGCTCCAGAGGATGTGGACGATGCTGGTGTAGCGGACGGCATGCAGGTTGAGGCGGGCGAGGGCGTGCTGGCTGGCGGCATAGCGTAATTCCTCGGCATTTTCGCGTTGGAAGGCGCGCACGACGCGCACGCCGCCGAATGTTTCGCTGATGCGCGAGTCTAGTTCTCCTTTGCGTTTGAAGTAGAAGTGCCAGACCTGGCGGATGGGGCCGATCCAGAGGAACGAGGCGAAAGCCATGGGGCCGAGTAGGCAGACGAGGATGAGGGCGAGCCGTGGATTCCACTGCCAGACGATGAAGAAGGCGAACCCGACGCGCAGCACGGCCACGAGGGGCGAGATAAATGCCATTTGAACCAGACCGGTCAGCGCTTCCAGATCGCCGGTTAACCGCGAGACGATGCCGCCGGTTTTGAGGTCGTGGATGCGGGCCAGCGGGAAACGAAGGAGGTGGCCGTAGAGCAGCCGTCGCAGGCGCGAGAGGACACGGGCGTTGAGCCGGTGGGTCCGGTAATCGCGCCATGAATCAAGCGCCCGGGCTATGACCACCATGCCTAGCAGCATGAGCACGATGTGGAGGAGCTGGCGGTTTTTCTCGGCGGTGGAGAGAGCCGGATTTTGTAGGATTTGGTCGATGGCCTCGCCGATCAGGCGTGGCTGGTAGACTTCGAGGACTGAAACGACGACGGCGAGGCCGAGGATGGCAGCGATTTGCCAGCGGAAGAGGAAGACGACCTTTAGGTAGGCGCGGAAATTCTCGCGACGGGTGGTGGACGGCGTGGCGGCTGTGGCCGTTGTGGTTGGGGGGTCGGTGGTGGGAGGATGTTTCAGGTCGTGCCGGAACTGCTGGTAGATTTGGCGCGACGAGCGCCACGAGGCGGCGGGGCGCGGAGTGGACATGGGGTTGAGTAGGGGGCTGGCGTCCGTGATGAGGGGCGGTGGGCGCGGTGGTTTATGCTCCCGGAGAATTGTGCGGGCTGGATGGTGGCGAGGCAACGAATCTTCGCACGCGACAAATCGCCAAAGCCCGGTATTTTCTGCCGCTTTCCAGATCATTCCATGAATTGTGACGTGTCCATGCTGAACGATGACCGCTGCCGCCCGCTGACTGTAGCGGCGCGAGCTAGACGGGCTGCGCAGGCAGCCTGAAATATCCGACCCTCCCAGTCCGTATACCCGCACTCGTTCAGTTTTTTCACTCATTCGTTTTCATGTCATCATCTCTTTCCTCCAAAGTGGCGGAGCGCATCCGCGAAATCCCCCGTTCCGGCATCCGGGACTTTTTTGAACTGGTTCAAAGCCGCGGCGATGTGATTTCGCTGGGGGTGGGCGAGCCTGATTTTTCGACACCGTGGCATATCCGGGAGGCGGCGATATTCGCTTTGGAGAAGGGGGAGACGTGTTACACCTCTAATTTGGGATTGCTGCCGCTGCGCAAGGCGATTTCGGGCTATATTCGGGGTCATTGTGCGACCCAGTATGATCCGGCGAAGGAGATCATTGTTACGGTGGGGGTCAGCGAGGCGTTGGACATTGCTTTTCGGGCGCTGTTGAATCCTGGGGACGAGGTGATTTACCATGAGCCGTGTTATGTGAGCTACAACCCGACCATTTTTATGGCTGGGGGGGTGCCGGTGCCGATCCACACCCGGCCCGAGGATGATTTTGTGCTTCGCGCCAGCGATGTTGAGAAGGCGATCACTCCGCGGACCAAGGTCATCATGTTGAATTTCCCGACGAATCCGACCGGGGCCTTTGAGCCGGTGGAAGAGTTGGAGAAGATTGCGGCGCTGGCGGTCCAGCATGATCTGATTGTTTTCACGGACGAAATTTACACGGAGCTGCTCTATGACGGTCGCCAGCATGTCAGCATTCTCACGTTTGCTGGAATGAAGGAGCGGACGGTGCTTTTTCATGGTTTTTCCAAGGCTTACGCCATGACTGGCTGGCGATTGGGTTATGCGTGTGCTCCGGCGGAAATTATTGAGGCGATGATGAAGGTGCACCAGTATGCGATGTTGTGTGCGCCGATCATGAGTCAGCGGGCGGCCATTGAGGCGTTGGAAAACGGGGCACCGGCAGTGGAGATGATGCGTCAGAGTTATGAGCAGCGGATGAACGTGATAGTGACGCGGCTGAATGCCATGGGGTTGCCGACGTTTCGTCCGGGTGGCGCTTTCTATGTTTTTGCGGACATTCGTCCGACGGGATTGACCAGCAAGGAATTCTCGATGCGGCTAGTCAACGAGCAGAGTGTGGCGGTGGTGCCTGGGAGTGCTTTTGGTCAATCGGGTGAAGGCTTTGTGCGTGCGTGTTATGCGACGGCGATGCCCCAGCTTGAGATTGCTCTTGAGCGGATGGCTCGTTTTGTGAGTGGTTTGAAAAGTGAATCGGCGGCGGGGGACCGGGCGGCTTGAGCGGACCGGGTATCCGTTTCCATGCTTTTGCCAGTCCATTTAATCTGATGACACTCACTGCCCTGCGATCCAATAAGGCGGTGGCCCACGTGGCGCCGTTATTTGTTTTTATGGGGCTGATGCTGCTGACCTCGGTGCCGGGGCTGGAGTGGAAACATCCGGATGCTCCCTGGTGGCGGAGGCAGCCGCAGCAGTGGGTCTATCCCCTGCAAACGCTGGCCTGCCTAGGTATGCTGGCCTTTTGGTGGCGCCACTATTCCTTTCGCCCACTGGGGGTAAAAGCGTGGTTTTGGGGCGTGGCGACCGGGGCCGTGGGAATTGCGTTCTGGATTCTGCCAAGCTGGTGGCACACGCAGACCGGTCAGGTCATCAAATGGCTGGGTGTGGTTGACCGTTCGGAGCCGGGATTTGACCCTGGAATTTTCCCGGACGGTTCGGCGGCGTGGTGGACGTCGGTGGTGGTGCGGTTTCTACGGATGACGGTGGCGGTCGCTTTTGTGGAGGAACTCTTCTGGCGCGGGTTTCTTTGGAGGTATCTGGCGTCGGCGGGGGGAAACTGGGAGCGGGTGCCGATGGGCGTCAAAAACCTGCGGGTCATTGGACTGACTTCGGTCCTCATGATGACAGCGCATCAACCGTCAGATTACGCTGTCTGCCTGCTGTGGTCGCTGCTGGTCAGTCTGGTGGCCGTGCGCACACGCAGCCTAGGAGCGTGCGTCATTATGCACGCAACATCCAATTTTTTGCTTGGATTATACATCATGATGACCCGCCAGTGGGGGCTCTGGTAGATGGGTCTGTGGGTCATGGGGCGGCGGGCAAGGTATAATCCACCACGACCATACGGTGATCACTGTAGGCCGTCTTGATGGTGCGGGCGGCGGTCGGTTGCAGGTCGTGGGTGGCCCAGATTTGATCGATGCGAAGCAGTGGCCAGTCGTTGCGGAACGTATTGCCCCAGCCGGTACCGGCGGTGGCGAAGGCGTCGGCGAATGACGGTTGGAGTGCGGCGAATGTCCGGTTGCCGGCCGGGGAATTAAAATCGCCGCCGATCAAGCGTGGTCGTGGCTGGCCTGATTGGAGCGATGGGGCGATAATTTCCTCCATGTAGAGGCGGTGGCGGCGTTGTTTGCGAGCGTGGGCCCGCCATGTTTCCGGGTCCCAGAGTTTCAAGCTCGTGACGTGGCCTTGCAGGTGCACGCTAGCGACCTCGATTTGGGATCCATCGGGCCGGGTCAGGGTGGCTTGGACGAATTCTTGCAGTCTACGGTTGGCCCGGTTGGAGGGGTGTGGGCGCAAGTGGCCGTGGGCGAGGATGGCGGTATCGAAGCTGGCGACGGTGCTGCTTTCCGGTCCCCACAGTTCACGGGCGAGAGCGTTGACGTCGCGGGTGGCATAGCCGCGCATTTCCTGGAGGAGGATGACATCCGGATTCCAGGCGGCGGCTTCGCGGGCGCTGGCGATATTGCTGCGGCGGCAGTTCAGGGTGATGACGCGCAGAGTCTGGGCGCGGTGGACGGCTGGCCGCTGTGGGAGGAGGGGAGGGGGATTGGAAAACCAGCTGCGCCACAGTCCCCGCCATTCATCGGGTCCGGCCAGCAGAGTGCCTCCCCAGAGCAGCGCCGCTAGGGCGGCAGATCGAGTGCGGCACGCCAGTAATCCGCCGGTAGCGGCCGCCAGTCCAAAAAATGACCAGACCCACAACGGGATGATAGTGATGGCGGCGACCGCATCCCAGCGGCCACTCAAGCACATCATCACCGTGCCGAAGAGACCCAGCGAGCCGACGGCGGCGGCCCGGCTGGCACCGCTTCTGATCGCAGCGGCAGGTCGATCCGTGGCCGCAGCGGGAGGAGCCTCACTCATGGGCGGTGCGCCGGAAAATCGTGCGGTCTGACTACAGTCCGAATCCGCCTGGCAGTCCCATGCCGCCGGTGACTTTACCCATTTCGGAGGTAGCGATTTCACGTCCTTTGGCCAGCGCCTGCTGGACCGCGCTGAGGATGAGGTCTTCGAGCAGGCTGACATCGGAGGGGTCGACGACCGCGGGGTCGATTTTGATATTGACGATATCACCGGCGCCGGTGGCGGTGACGAGCACTTTGCCTCCGGCTACGCTGGCTTCGACGGTTTTTTGGGCCAGCGTTTCCTGGGCGCGTTGCATGTCGGCCTGCATTTGCTGGGCCTGTTTCATCATTTTGGCGAGGTTCATGAGTAGGTCGGTGGATGGGGGGCAGCGGCGGGTGGCCGGCTGGCTCCGGGGATCAGTTTTTTGGTTTGGGTGCGGCGGGGGTGATCGAGGTGATGGTCGCTTCGAACTGGACGAGAGCGGCAGCAATTAATGGATCATTGTAAAATTCTTGTTCGTCGACGTGTGGGATTTCGACCGCGGGTGCGGCTGATTCCTGAACGGGGGCGGGGGAGGGTTTTTCTTTCCGGCTGGTGCTGGGGGGCTCGGGTTTTGGTGTGGGTGCTGGTCGCGGTGGAAGTTCTGGTTTGGGCGGAGGGGGGGGAGGAATGAGATCGGCGTGCGTTTCCAGTTTCAAGGCAATGGCCTCTCCTGAGAGTGCACAGAGGATTTCTTCGACCGCTGACTTGGCCGCCGGACGGTTGAGCGAATCCTTGGCCATCTGGCCAGAGGGCGCAAAACCAATCACAATTTCCATGCCCCGCTGCTCGAGAAAAACCCCCTGACCCGCAAAACCCGCCTGCAACGGCTTGCGGGATTGGAGCTCAACAACGGCGCCGGCCCAGAGAGCCGCTCCCGAAAGTCCTGCTTTCGCGGGAGCCGTGGACGGGACGTCCAGTAACAGAGGTTCCCATTCGAGCGGAGCTGCGGGCGCGGCAGAAGACTCGTTGGCCAGAAGTAGGTCCGGCGCCGGCGCTGGCGGCGGAGCTGGCGCGGCCACCGGTGGCGGGGGTAACGTGACTGGCACGCTGGCGGCCACGGGTGGTTGCGGGGCCACGGGCGGGGTCACAGGGACAGGAATAGGGGTAGCGGCGGGCGGCGTGGCGGGCGGCGTGGCGGGCGGCGTGGCCGCAGGTCTGCTTTGACTGGACTGACTGGTCTGGAAACCGCTGGGTTCGGCGACTCCTTCGAGGGTGGCGATAACGTCGCTGAGCAGGACTTCTTCGAGGGAATGAACGGCTTTGATGACGCCGATTTCCAAATAGAGCCGTTTGTTTGAGGCCCATTTCATGCGGGCATCGACCTCGGCGAACTGGTCGATCAGGTTGATGAGACGTTCGGTGGTGACGAGTGGCGCTTGGGTATTCAGCGCCTCGAGCAGGTCCGGGGCTACGTCCCGGGCGGCGGAGGGGTCGATTTTGTGAACGAGCAGGTTACGGAGGTGGCCGATGGTATCGGCGAGCAGGCGGGTGAGGTCTTTGCCGCGATCGGCCTGTTGGTGGATTTGTTCGAGGGCGGCGGGCGTATTTTTTTCCAGCAGGGCTAAGGTGAGGCTGGAGATAGTTTCCTGCGCGGTGAATCCGAAAATGTTCAGTACATCGGTTTCTGCGATGGTTTCCCCGCAGAAAGCGACCAATTGATCGAGCATTGACTGGGCGTCGCGCATGCCGCCTTCGGCGCCCCGGGCGATGGCGTGGGCGGCGCCGTCGGTCAGGCCGACTTTTTCCAATTCGGCGATATGGAGCAAGTGGTCTGCGATGATGGTGTCGGGGATGCGCCGCAGATCAAACCGCTGACAACGGCTGATGATGGTGGGGAGGATTTTCTGTGGGTCGGTGGTGGCGAAGATGAATTTTGCGTGGGGGGGCGGTTCTTCCAGTACTTTGAGTAATCCGTTGAACGCCTGCACTGAGAGCATGTGTACTTCGTCGATGTAGACGATGCGGAACTGGCCGCTCATGGGGGCGAAGCGCACGGTGTCGCGCAAGTCGCGCACCTGATCGATACCATTATTCGAGGCGCCGTCGATTTCGAGGACGTCCATGCTTCGGCCTTCGGCGATTTCGATGCAGACGGGAGCTTCTGGATCGAAGTCGATTTTCGGTCCGCCTGGGCAGTTGAGTGCTTTGGCGAGGATGCGAGCGGTGGAGGTTTTGCCGGTTCCGCGCGGGCCGACGAAGAGGTAAGCATGGGCGATGCGATTCTGCGTGATGGCATTGCGCAGTGTTCGCACGACGTGTTCTTGGCCCAGGACGTCATCGAATGTCTTGGGGCGGTATTTTCTAGCAAAAACCTGGTAGCTCATTGGCGGGGGGACAGTCTAGGGGATGGGGAGCGGCGGGAAAGGGGGGATTTGAGTGGGCGATCAGGAGACGCCGGGAAGGCTGAGTTGTTCGGACGCTTCGGATACGTCGCCGTGCACGCTGCGGGTGATGATGTCGCGAGTGGCCTCGCTGAGGTAGTCATGGAGCAGACTGGAGAGCTGAGTGAACTGGGGCCAGATCACGGTGTCGAGGACGGAGCGGGGCACGCGGACCATGATGGTGGAAGTGCGCTGACGGGGAAGCCGGAAAGGCCTGAGGCCATGCCGGCGGATGAGGGCGAGGAATAGCTGGCGCTTCCAAGGATCAGGTAGGCTGAATTGGAATTCTACCGCTTCTTCTGGAGCTGCTGAGAGTTGGGCCTGAAGGCGGTCGAGAGCGCTGCGGGCCGCCTGCATTTCTCCTTTGGAGTCGGTCCCGGTGTAGAGGGCCTCGACTTTGCGGATTTTGTCGATGATGTCATCGCGGGTCATTGATCATCACTTTGACTGCATCCGCGAGGGATGCAATCGGGACGGCGTCGGGAAGTGCCGGTCGTCCCGCGCTGGTCGTCACGGCAGCGGTGGCGTGGCGGTGGATTTGATGCCGGATGCGTGAGGCTGGGCTCATGATTTCCGGCTTTTTCATCAGGTTGCATTGTAGGGCATGCCTTTGTTTGCTGAGGGTGATTTAATTTATTACGCATGGCTTGTTTATTCTGTTTTTGTCCGGCGGTCACGGTTCGTTCGTTCTGTGGGGCGATGGTGGCCGGGGTGGTGGCGCATCTCGTTTTTGGGGTGCCGGTCCGGGCGGCGGCCGAGCCGGATGCTTCCTTGGTCCGATCGGGCGAGTGGCGGTCGGCGGAGCAGCAGGCGTCCTCGTTCTCGTTACCGCCTGGTTTTAAGATCGAACTTTTTGCCAGTGAGCCGATGATCAACAAGCCGATCAATCTGGCGTTTGACGCGAGGGGGCGGCTCTGGGTTACATCGAATACGGAATATCCTTTTCCTGCGGCGAAGGAACGCTGGGCGGATGCTCAGGGGTCGAGAGTTCAGGACAGCAAGGATGCGATCAAGATTCTGGAGGACACGAATGGTGACGGCCGTGCGGACAAAGTGACTGATTTTGTGGATGGTCTGAACGTGCCGATTGGGGTGTTACCGTATGGCAACGGCTGCATTGCGTGGAGTATTCCGAACATCTGGTATTTTGAGGACACGGATGGTGACGGGAAGTGTGACCGGCGGAAGGTTTTATTTGGTCCTCTTGGGTATGAGAAGGACACTCATGGAAATATTGCGAGTTTGCGGATGGGGCCGGACGGGTGGGTCTATGCCACGCATGGATTTAACAATGTCTCGCGGTTGGAAGTACGGCCGGAGAACCGCTCGACCCCGGTTGACCCTGATGCTCCGCGACGGCCAACGCCCAGTTATGCCAATGCCAACCAGCCGCGTGAGCAGCTCGATTGGGGCGATTCACTGGAGTTGCAGTCAGGCAATGTGTTTCGCTTCAAGCCAGACGGCTCGGCGGTGGAGATCTGGGCGTGGGGGCAGGTGAATCCATTCGGATTGACGTGGGATTCATGGGGGCATCTTTATTCGGCCGACTGCCATTCCAACCCGGTCACCCAGTTGATCCGTGGGGCGGCCTACCCTAGTTTTGGGCGTCCGGATCTGGGGCTTGGTTTTGGGCCGGTGTTGTGCGAGCACAGCCACGGTTCCACGGGGATTTGCGGGCCGCTTTATTTTGACGGCGGTGTTTGGGGGGCGGAGTGGAACGATCATTTGTTGGTCTGCAATCCGGTGACATCGAGGATCAACCGTGATCATATTGTCTTTGAGGGAGCGACGCCGAAGGCAGTGGAACAGCCGGATTTTATTTCCACGAGTGATTTGTGGTTTCGGCCGGTGGACATGCAGCTCGGTCCCGACGGGGCTGTTTATGTGGCTGATTTTTACAACAAAGTGATTGGTCATTATGAAGTTGATTTGCATCATCCGGGACGCGACCGGACGAGTGGGCGTATCTGGCGGGTGGTCAAGGACGGGGTACAGTCCGTGAAGCGGGATCTGACTGTTGAGCAGCAGTTGGCGCAGCAGGTACGTTTTGGTGTGGTGCCGGACGGTTTGGACGTGGCTGTGGTGTCGACGTTGCCGGCGCGGACGGTCCGGCAGTGGGCGGAATCGTTTTTGAATGGGCCGGCGGGGTCGGTGTCGAGGCCGGTGATCCGGGCGATGGAAGCCACGGCGGGTGCCGGGGATGTCACGTTGCGTCATGTGTTGCAGCTGGCGATGAGGCATGCGCTGACGGCGCCGGGTGGATTTGATGGGGTGCCGGTCGAGGGACCGGAGGCGGTGGCCGTTCGGGGGCTGGCGAGGACGATACCGACGCCGGAGGCGGCGGCTTGGCTGTTGCGGCATCTGCGGAAGGGAGATGCGGGCGGCGCTGATTTGGTGCAGTCATTGACCAGTCTGGCGCGGTATTTGCCGGTGGTGGAAGTGCCGCAGTTGGTGGCGCTGGCGCGCGAGCGATTGGCGGGTGATGGGGCGGTGCAGGCGGAGCTGGTGCAGGCGGTGGCCAATGGACTGGCTGAGCGCGGCGTTCCTCTGGACGCGGTGGTTCTCGGGTGGGCGCAGGAGGTGGCGGCTGGTCTTTTGGGGGTGTTTGGCGAGGCCGAGGCGCCTGACTGGGAAGTGGTGACGGACGGGCCGTCGGGGCAGCCATCACCTTGGGGACTGCAGAAGCGACCGGCTCTGGATGGTGTTGAAATAACAATGATTTCTAGTCTTCCGGTTTCTGGGGGCGAGTGGGAGAAGCGCACTGGGTTGCTGCGATCCAAGCCGTTTGTGATGCCAGAGGTCTTGAGTTTCTGGCTATGCGGGCATCGTGGGCCGCCGGATCAGCCGGCGCATGAGCGGAGTTTTGTGCGGTTGGTGGATGGGGTGACGGGTGCGGAAGTGGTGCGGGTTTATCCTCCGCGCACGGATGCCGGGCAGAGGGTGCGTTGGGTGGCGTCGGAGCTGCCAGCATCGCCGACGGGCGGCTCGCGGCGTCTGGAAATCGTGGATGGAGATACGGGTGACGCTTATGCGTGGCTGGCGGTCGGGGGGATCGATCCGGCGGTGGTGCCCGTTGAGAATTTCCAACGGCAGGATCAGGCGCGGGGTCAGCTGCAGTCACTGGCCTCGTTGCTGCAGTATTCGGCACCGCGAGATCTGCGTGAGAAGCTGGCTGGTTTTCTCCCGCCTCCGCCGCCCGCTCCGCCCTCGACTGTCACAGTCGAACAACGCGCCGAGCTCGATGCGCTCATCCAGCAGCGGCTCAAGTCGTTTGCGGCGGTCACGCCTGATGTGGCGCATGGGGGCCGGGTTTTTGCGCTGCACTGCGCTAATTGTCACGCCATTAACGGTCAGGGCGCGCTGGTGGGTCCGCAGCTGGAAGGCGTTGGTCAGCGCGGTGCGGAGCGTCTGATGGAGGATATTCTTGATCCCAACCGGAACATCGACTCCAATTTTCACGTTCATCTTATTTACAAAAACGACGGCAGTGTGGTCGCTGGATTAGAGCGCGGATTGCTGGGCGAGGTGCTGCTTTGTGTCGATGCGACCGGCCGGGAGCAGCGCATTCCGCGGGCTGACATTAAAAAGAACGAAGTGACCGGGCTTTCATTGATGCCTGCGGCTTTTGGGCTTTCGATTCCTGAAGCTGATTTTTATGATTTGATGGGTTTTCTGCTCGGTTCCAGCGGCCATCAGTCCGAGTAACCGGGCTTTGTTTGCGCCATGAATAAAAGTGGCAGTGGAGGGAAGCGGTGCGGGGCATGTATCGGCAATGAAATTTTAGGCTGGTGATTGCCTGATTGCTCGGGAGGTAGCCTGTGCCACACTCTCAGGCGGCGGGCTGGCGCGTTCTGCGGTGCCGGGCTGGCCGGGTTGTCGATTACAGCGTGGTTTTCTCTTCACATCTGTTTCTCTTTTATTTTCTTCCACTTTCGCTGCTGCTGTATTATGCGGTGCCAAAGGCGTGGAGGATCGGAGTGCTGGCGCTGACGGGGTATGCTTTTTACGGGTGGTGGAACCCGTGGTTTTGCGTGCTCATGTTTATTTCCACGGCTATTGATTATGCGGGTGGTTTGCTTGTGGGGGCGCCTGGGGCGGGTCGGCGGCGGCGGCGGCTTGGGTTGGTCCTTTCGGTGGTCTCGAATCTTGCGATTCTGGCATTTTTCAAGTATTGCGGATTTGCGGTGGGGGCGGCCGGCGGGGTGGCGGAAGCGCTTGGTTTCGGGGTATGGGTGGCGCCGGAGTGGGTGACGCGGATTGTGCTGCCGGTGGGGATCTCATTTTATACATTTCAGAGCATGAGTTACTGCATTGATTTGTATCGCGGTCATGCCCGGCTGGCGCCGACGTTTTTACATTTTGCGGCGTATGTTTCGCTTTACCCTCAGCTGGTGGCTGGGCCGATTGTTCGTTACGAAACGGTGGCCAGCCAGTTGGTGGAGCGGCCTCATACGGCGGCTGGATTTGTCTGTGGGTTGACGCGGTTCAGCATGGGATTTGCTAAGAAAATCCTGCTGGCAAATCCGATGGGGCCGGTGGCGGATTCAGCTTTTGCGGCTCACCCGGATGTGCTTGGTTTTTCCACCGCGTGGATCGGATTAGTGGCGTATGCGTTGCAGATCTACTTTGATTTCTCTGCTTATTCGGACATGGCGATTGGGTTGGGCCGGATGTTTGGATTTACGTTCGACGAGAATTTTGCTTCTCCATACCGGTCTGGTAGTTTGAGTGAATTCTGGAGGCGGTGGCACATTTCGCTGAGCACGTTTCTGCGTGACTATGTGTATATCCCGCTGGGGGGGAATCGTCATGGCGACGGCCGCATGTATGTGAATTTGATGATGGTGATGGTGTTGGGTGGTCTTTGGCATGGGGCCAACTGGACGTTTGTCGCTTGGGGGGTACTGCATGGTGGGGTCTTGGTACTGGAGCGAGTATTGGGGCGGGTTGTGCCGGTCGTCTGGTGGCCGCGTCCCTGTGCGGCAGGATCGACATTTTTGATTGTGCTGGCGGGCTGGGTTTTTTTCCGAAGTGATACTCTGACGGTGGCGGCGCAGTATTTTGAGGCTTTGGCGGGGCGGCGTGGGACGGCGGATGCGGCCTGGTTGTTGCGGGCGGAGATGATGGTTCCGTATAATCTGACGATGTTGGGTCTCGGTTTGGGGGTGGTGTTTTTGGTGCCGAACACTCAGACTATGCTCCGGGTGCTGACGCCATGGAAGGTGGTGGCGGCATTGTTGCTGCTGGTGCTAGCGGTGGCCATGATGTTTACTCAGGGGTTTAATCCGTTTTTGTATTTCCAGTTTTGATGAATGACCCTCATGACATCACGCCGGTCTCTGGCGGTTGCGGGTTGGGGCTTCCTCCGACGGCGCGAAGCGGGGGGGATGATCCGGGTGCGCCTTGGCCGCAGGATGTGCGTTTCTCGAACCGCTTGGCCTGGGTGTTGATTGCCGTTTTCGGAGTGATGATCACTCTTCCGGGCGTCTGGCGTGAGTTTTCGCAGGACAGCGTGCGCGATGCGGTGGCGGGAATTTTTCGACCAGAGGCCGGGCTGGTGGTGGACCGGTTGCGGGCGGTGGAAAAACGGATTGATGAGGCGGTGTGGTTGCTGCCGGTGCGCGAGCGGATGCAGTCAGGGTTGTCCGGGTTGTTTCAGGAAGGTAATCGCAAGGTGATCATGGGCCGCGATGGATGGTTTTTTCATCGTCCGGGGGTGCGGGCGCTGACCGGGCGTGGGCCGGTTCTTGGTCCCACTCATTCGGTGGCGAAGGATCCGGCGCTCAAGGAATGGGAGGGGCAGATCGCTGTCATCAAGAGTTTTGCCGCGCAGTTGAAGGAGCGCGGCATTCGACTCGTTCTGGTGCCGGTGCCGGACAAGGCCGGGATGCGGCCGCAATTTCTGGGCGGAAGGGCGGGGCTGGGGAGTGGTCCTGGCCGCGTGCGCCATCCCGAGGCCGCGCGGTTTTTGGACTCCTTGCGGACTGAAATGGAAATTGTTGATTTGCAGGATGATATTCCTTTTCTGGCGCAGGATACGCATTGGGAATCGTCGGGGGCGCGGGTGGCGGCGGCCCGGGTTGCGGCGCACCTCCGGGGTGATGACTGGGCGATGCCGGCTATCGTCGCTGAGCCGGTGCTGGTGGATCGGGGGGATCTGGCGGGGTTGCTGGGTGTGGGGCGCGATCGGCAGGCTTCCTTGCGGACGACGGCCCGTGTTGCGGTCACGGCGCCACTTGAGGCCAGTGCCGCGGCGTCGACGGTGCTGCTGGGTGACTCCAACGTGAATATGTATGATGAGGAGGGGCTACCTTTTCATCAAGCGGGTGCGGGGTTTGGTTCGTGGTTGAGCGCCTGTCTGGGCGAGCCGCTGCATGTGATTGCGATGAACGGTGGCGGAGCTACCCAGGTGCGGCAGCGGCTGGCGGCGCTGCCCGATGACGTGGTGCGATCCAAAAAAGTTGTCATCTGGGTCTTGGCTGAGCGAGATCTTTTCATGGACCCGGCGGTGGCGCGGGAAAACGGTGTGACGTGGGAGCGGGTTGTTTTTAATACGGCGGAGGCGAAGGCTGGAGCGGCTCCTGCGGCTCGGGCGGTGGTAGTCGAAGCCACCTTAAAGGCTTGCTCTGAGGTGCTTGATATGAATTCGGTCAACTACCCCGATGCTGTTTTTACGGCTGAATTCACCGTGGATCGTGTCCTCGACGGTGAATATGCCGAGGAAGAAGCCTATGTGGTGATGTGGAATTTTCGAAACCGGGTGGTTCAACCGGCGGCCCGGCTGAAGCCTGGGCAGAAAGTTCGACTGACCTTGACTCCTTGGCTGGATCAGCGGGCGCATGCAAAGGTGAATTTGACCGATGATTTTCTGCGTTTCGATGTGCCCTTGCTTTATGCAGAGCGACTTGAAATCGTCCGGCCGTGAACGGGGGGAGGTGGTGCGGGGAGGGCCGATGTGGGCGGCTTGGGGGCGGTCTGGGGGAGGTCTGGATTTTACGCGAGCAATCTGACGTAATCGACGGCGTTCAGTTCCCGGCGAGTGCCATCGGCCTCCATGACGATCAATTCTCCGCTGGGGCCGAGGTCATCGGCGATGCCGGTCAGCTCGCGGCCGGCTACTCCGGCGCGCACGTGGCGGCCGAGGAGCAGGCTGCGGCGGCGCAGTTCATCTAAGCGCATTGGGAATTCGCCTGCCGGGCGCATGAGCAGGCGGTCGAGGGCGCGCAGGATGGCCGCGGCCACGGATTCGCGTCTGATTTCCGGCTGGCTTGTTTCGATAGCGAGCGAGGTGGTGATGGGGCGGAGTTCTGGAGGGAGGTCACGCGTGGCGAGGTTGACATTCAGGCCGAGGCCGAGAATGGCGAAAGGTGCGGCGTGGGCGGGAAAGGAGCTTTCGAGCAGCAGACCGGCGACCTTGCGGCCGGACAGGAAGATGTCGTTGGGCCATTTGACCTGTGGGCGCAGCGCGGGGAGAGTGATTTCGATTCCTTCGCAGACGGCGAGGGCGGCGAGGTGCGTCAGGCGCGGCCATTCACTGGCGGGGGCGGCTGGCCGGAGGAGGACCGAGAGCAGCAGATTCTTTCGTGGCGGCGAGAACCATTCAGCCCCGCGGCGACCGCGGCCGGCGGTCTGGTGGTCGGCGACGACGGTGATGCCATGCGGGTGGCCGGTTTCGGCCAGCGAGCGGGCCACGTCATTGGTGGATGCCGTTTCCGGATGGAAAATGACGGTGTGACCGATGCGTTGGCCGGCCAGCGAGGAGGCGAGCCGGTGGTGTGCAAATTCCTTATTCATCAGTCTGCGCCTGGCGAGCGCGTCAGTTCCAACGAAAGATCAAGTGCGCGGGCTGAGTGGGTCAGGGCTCCGATCGAGACGTAATCAACGCCGGTCTCAGCAATCGGGCGTACCGTCTCGATGGTGACTCCACCGCTGGCCTCCAGTTTGACTCGCCGTTCCGGTGGCAGGGTGCGGACGAGGGCCACGGCTTCGCGCAGGTGGGCTCGTGGCATGTTGTCGAGCAGGATCCAGTCGACCCCGGTCAATTTCAAGAATTCACGAAACTGGTCTAGGGTATCGGCTTCCAGTTCGATGCGGATGCCGGGGTGGGCGGCGCGGGCGGCGTTGATGCCCTGTTGCAGTGCTTCGGGGCGTGATTCAGCCAGCAGGTGATTATCTTTGACCATGACGGCGTCGTACAGGCCGCGGCGGTGGTTCATGCCGCCTCCGGCGGCGACGGCCTGTTTTTCGAGTTCCCGCAGGAGAGGAGTTGTTTTGCGGGTATCGAGGATGGCGGCTCTGGTGCCGGCGACTGCTTCGACGTAGCGTCGTGTCAGGGTGGCGACGCCGCTGAGTCGTTGCATGAAGTTGAGGGCCGTTCGTTCGGCGGTCAGCAGCGAGCGGGTGGGGCCAGCGATTTCCAGCAGGGTATCGCCTTTGACGAGCATGGCTCCATCAGGTTTGAGTATCTTGATTTCGATGGATGGATCGACGGCTCGAAATACGTCGGACGCCACGGATGTGCCAGCGGCGACTCCGGGTTCCTTGGTAAAAATCCGGCCCCGCGCGTGTTCGCCTTCGGGGACAAAGAACTGGGTGGTCACGTCACCCGCGCCCACATCCTCGGCCAAAGCCGCTGCAATCACCTGCTCAGTCGTCATGGAGCACCTGTCCGTGGTCATCAGAGGTTTGTCGCGGGAGAAATGGTTTCAATCAAGAGGCATGTTTGATTTGGAGGTGTTGGCGGGGGTGGTTTTTCTGGGGTGGTGGGGTGGTGTGGAGGATGGTTTGGATGTGATTTTCTCTGTGGGTGTCATTCATTGATTGGAGGCGGATTGAAGGGTAGATGATGATCTGATGAAACTGATCCATGTTGCTGCTGCGGTGTTGAACCAGACGCCATTGGACTGGCGTGGAAACCTGTTGCGGTGTCAGGCGGCTATTCGGGAGGCTCGGAGCCGTGGAGTGTCGGTTTTGTGTTTACCGGAGTTGTGTTTGACTGGCTACGGGTGTGAAGATGCGTTTCTTTCGGCGAATACGCATCGGCGGGCGTGGTTGATGATGTCCGAGCTGTTGCAGGAGACGCATGGCATGGTGGTGAGTGTTGGGCTGCCGGTTTGGCATCAGGGGGGAGTTTATAATTGTGTGATGGTGATGATTGATGGGGTGGCGGCGGGACTGGTGGCCAAGCGATTTCTGGCGGGCGACGGCATTCATTATGAACCGCGGTGGTTTAAGGCGTGGCCGGTGGGGGTTCGCGATGTTTTCACTCCGCCTGAGCCGGACGGTGAGGGAGCGGGTGGTGCTGGGAGTGCGGTTTTGCTGCCGATAGGGGATCTTATTTTCGACATTGGCGGGGTGCGTTTGGGTTTTGAAATTTGTGAAGACGCTTGGGTGGCGGCGCGGCCTGGGGCGGGGCTGGCTAGGCTGGGGGTTGATTTGATTTTGAATCCGAGTGCGAGTCATTTTGCCTTTGGCAAGCTGGAGGTGCGGCGTCGATTTGTGCTGGAGGGGTCGCGGGCGTTCAATGCGACGTATGTGTATGCGAATCTTCTTGGCAATGAAGCGGGCCGGGCGATTTACGATGGTGATGCTATGATTGCGACGGGCGGGTGTTTGGTAGCTGAGGGTGAGCGGTTTTCGTTTGCGGATTTTCTGGTGACTGATGCGGTGGTAGATGTGGAGGCGACGCGGATGGCGCAGGCGCGCACTTCCAGTTTTCGGCCTGATTTGACGGGGGATGATCCGTTGTTGATGGTGGCTGGATTCAGGTGGCCGTTGTTGGCGGCGGCGGCGGTCAGTCGGACTAGTGGTTTTGAGGCTCGCGGTGATTACTGGCAGAAGACTGATGATTTGAAGGAAGAGGAATTTGCGCGTGCCGAGGCATTGGCGTTATTTGATTATCTGCGCAAATGCCGGGCTCGGGGGTTTGTGGTTTCGTTGAGTGGTGGTGCGGATTCGGCGGCGGTGGCTTGTCTGGTGCATTTGATGGTGCGGTTGGCGCTGGATGAGATTGGGAGGGCGGAGCTGGTGGCCAAGCTGGGTTATTATCGCGAGCTGGTGTCAGCGGCGGATGGTTCCGAGGCCGATGAGGCGATACTGGCGCGTACGCTGACGCGGTGGCTTTTGACGACGGCCTATCAGGCCACGGAAAACAGCGGACCGGTCACCCGTCAGGCGGCCCAGACGGTGGCCGGGGCGGTTGGGGCGCGACATTTTGAATTGGATGTGACGGCCTTACATCAGGGGTATGTGCAGACCATCGAGCAGGCGCTGGGCCGCTCGCTGGAATGGTCTGCGGACGACATTGCGCTGCAGAACATTCAGGCGCGCGTCAGGTCGCCCGGGATCTGGATGCTGACCAATCTGACCGGCGGGTTACTACTCAGCACCAGCAACCGCAGTGAAGCAGCCGTTGGGTATGCGACCATGGATGGCGACACCTCGGGCGGGCTGGCCCCCATTGCTGGAATTGACAAGGCGTTTCTGCGCCACTGGCTGTGCTGGCTTGAAAACCGCGGCCCCCGCTTGCGGAACGGGATGCGTTTGTTCCTCCCTGAATTGCAGGCGGTCACGGCGCAGGCGCCAACGGCTGAGCTGCGTCCTCCCGGTGCCGCGCAGACGGATGAGGCGGACCTTATGCCCTATCCGCTGCTCGATGCCATTGAACGGCTGGCCATTCGCGACAAATTGCCGCCGCTCGAAGTGTGGCAGCTCGTGCAGCGGGAATTTCCCCACTACGAAGCCGGGCCACTGGCAGCGTGGGTCGAGCGATTCTATAGACTGTGGAGTCGTAACCAATGGAAACGCGAGCGGTACGCGCCCAGTTTTCATCTGGATGATGAGAATCTCGATCCCAAAACGTGGTGTCGATGGCCGATTCTGAGCGGTGGGTTTGAGGTTGAATTGGACGATTTGCGGGTCGCGGCCGCCGCGCAAAATTCGCATTTTGGTTCTTGAACTTCGGGGTTTGAACCTAAGCTATCCTCCCGTCAGGGGCCGCGGATTTTCGGCCGGCCAACCCCGCCAGGTCCGAGAGGAAGCAACGGTAACCAGTCCGGATTTGTCGCGGTTCCCTGGCGGCTTCATGCAGAATGCAGAGGGTATAGAAGCTGCTCGGGTCGGTTAAGACCGACGGACTTGGCTCTAATCATGCGCCTCAGCTGGGTCATTATCCTATCGGGCAAAAAAGACGGCAGCCA
>JALRGB010000121.1 GCA_023253575.1 Verrucomicrobiales bacterium | reverse complement strand
CCCACAATACACCCAACACGTGGCCTGATACAGTCTACCCAAAACTGCGTAACCCCCTGCCACTCACCTCACCTCCCCTCGCGCCGACGGGGTATTCATGCCCCGCAATGACCAACGCCACTGAGACCGCCGCCTAAACTGCCGCCGGGCCCATCACTTCGGACCCGAACGGCGCGGCGGCCCCTGAGGCGCCATCCGCTTGCCTTATTTAACCGCGGTCAGCAGCATCTTTTTAAAGTCTTCGCGAGCCGCCGCCACCCCAGCACTCGGACCCACCAACCGGATATACACGTCCCCCGCTTCACTCGGCAAAACCGCCGCCAGCAACGTGTACTCGACCCGTGGTTCTTTTTCCGGACTGAATCGCGATCCCACGTACGTGCCTGACAATGTCACCAACGTGGCTTTTTCTTTGCCAAACTCCATTTCTTCCTTCTCGGTTTTCACCGCTGGAGACGGCTGGAACATGCCCTGCCACCGCTCAATATTGCCAGAGAGCGCCCCGCCCTGACCAGGCCCAAAATGATAAAACGAGGCTTTGAGTCCAGCCACGCCGTCTTTACCTGGCATCTCGATGGTCCCTTGGCTCATCGGTCCCGGGGTGTCACTCTCTTTCCATGGGGCCGCCACGGAAAAACTAAAGGAGCCGACTTTAAGGGGTTTGGCCGCCGCTTCTTCGCCCTGCACAGCAGGCGTGGAAGCCAGAGTCAAAACGGCCAGAACGGCGAACAACGGAGAGAGAAAACAGGTACGCATGGAATGAAACTGGAATGAAAGATGAATAAACGAAATCAAACTTAGGCGAGAAATCGCGGCGGGTCCATCATAAGACTTCCGCTCCCGCCGTCATCCAATGCCTGCCATCCCTACAATTCAGCCGGCTTCTGCATAAGGGTGGCAATACGGTGCAACAACCGCCCCGCCGCCCCACCATCAAGTATACGATGGTCAAAACTCAATGTCAGCTGCGCCTCGGTCACCGGAAGAAACCGCTGCTCCTGCTCCGACCAGACCGGCGCCTGCCGCCCCGCCCCCAACCCGAGCAGCAGGTTTTGCTCCGGCAGCGGAATCGGGGTCGCCCACACAATACCAAAAGTGCCAAAGTTCGTCACCGTCGCCGCCCCAGTACCAATCGCCTCCGGAGGCAATCGCTTGGACCGGCCTTTCTCCACCAACGTATTATACGTCTGCGTCAAACTAGCCAGCGGCTGACGATCGACGTCCCGTATCATCGGAACCAACACCCCATCATCCACTTCCACCGCAAATCCAATATCGATTCCCTTGGGATGTACAATGCGCCCGCCCACCAAACGTCCCGCCAAAGCCGGAGATTCCGCCAGCGCAATGGCCAACGCCCGAATCGCATACAACGTCGGACCAGGTCGGGCCTCTACCGTCCGCCGGTGGGCCAGCAAGGTATCCAGCGCCACCGTGATCCCCACCGTGGCCAATGGTCGAGTCCACGACCGCCTCATCGCATCCGCCACCGCCACCCGCATCGGACTCGCCTTGGTCATCGGCAGCTTCTCAATGCTGGTCATAAACCGCTCAAAATCTTCCACTGTCACCCGCCCGCCTTCGCCCGTGCCCGCCACCGCAGCCAGATCAGCCGCATTCAACCCCAACTCCGCCATCCGCACCCGCATCCGCGGCGAAATATAACTGGCGCCCGTCGCGTTCGCCGGCACCGGCAGCCCGCGTAATACCGGCTCCACCGTCGGCTGACCATCGTCGCCAGCAAACAAATCACCCGCATCATAACGAAAATGCAGATTCTCCTCAACCACCACCGAGGACGTCTGCGCTTCCGGCGAAACCATCTGGGTCTCCGGCAACTCAATCCCCGCCCGCAACGCCTCCTCCATCGTCACTTCAAGATACCCCAGAGTCGCTCCCACCGCATAACTCACCTCCACTTCCGCTCGCAAATCAGCCACCCGACCAGCACACGGAACCGTGACCGACATCGTCGCCTTCTGCGTCTCCACCTCCATGATCTCAGCATCCGCCAACACCTCCTGGCCAAGAACTATGCCAAGGTGCTTCACAGTCGCCTCAGCAATCGATTCACCAAGCTGGGGCATCAATATGGGAACAAGGGGCATGGGGGAAAAAACTGGAAAAATGAATAATCGATTAGAAAAAACCACCCGCTCAAAACCTCAGCAATCGCCGCAAGCTTTCCGCGATGGTGGCCGCCGTCGGCCGGTGGGCCGCCCACAGATTAGGATGATACGGGATCGGAGTATCTTTAGCATTAAGCCGCTGCGGCGGCGCATCAAGCAGGTTAAAGCCATCAGCCACCACCCGCGCAATCACTTCCGCACACACCCCGCCCCATGGAAAACTCTCGCCCACACACAACAACCGCCCAGTGCGCGCTACACTCGCCAAAACCGTGTCCGAATCAATCGGCTTCACCGACCGCAAATCAATTACCTCAATCTCGTACCCCTCAGCCGCCAAATCAGCCGCCGCCCGCAATGACTCATGCACCATGGCCGAATACGTCACCACCGTGGCATGACGCCCCATGCGCGCAATCCGCGCTTTCCCAATCGGTAGGCTTTCCTCCGGCAACGCCTCGTCCTTCAGATGGTAATAAAGGAATTTATGCTCGCAGAAAATAACCGGATCATCCAACGCCACCGCCTCCAAGAGCATCGAATACGCGTCCCCCACCGTCGCCGGCGTCAACACCACTAGCCCAGGGTAGTGCGCATAAATCGACTCCATCATCTGGCTGTGAAAGGGGCCACTGCCCGGCGTGCCGCCACTCGGCAACCGGACCACCAACGGACAAGTCACCCCCGTGCGCCAGAAATGCGTGGCCGCTTGGTTGACAATCTGGTTGAACGCAATACTCGAAAAATCAGCAAATTGCATCTCCACGATCGGTCGCATCCCTTCAATCGCCGCACCTATCGCCATCCCCAACATCGCATCCTCACTGATCGGCGCATCCAACACCCGCCCCGGAAAATCCCGTGACAAGTTTTTCGTGGCCTTAAAGGCCCCCCCAAAGGTGGCCACATCCTGACCATAAATAAAAACGGTCGGATCGTCGCGCAGCGCCCGAGTCAGGGCCTCACGGATGGCTTCAAGATAGGTCAGCGCCATGGAAAAATAGACAAATCAATCATGCGGAATGAAAACCGAAAATAAGCATGCCAGAAAGTTTCTTCACCTCACTCAAAACGAACTGAGGGCGCGCCAGTCTTCTCCCGCCGCCTCAGGAACAGGATCTTTTTGAGCGGTGGCCACCGCCAGCTGCACCTCATGCACCGCCTCCCGGTCCCATTGCTCCAGTTCAGCCACCGTGGCCAGCCCGTGATCCAATAGATGCTGGCGCGCACGTTCCAGACAATCACGCCCCAACTCAGTCTGCTTCAACGCCTCCGGAACATAGTTGGCATCGTCATGAGCCCCATGCCCCGTCAGCCGAAGCAGCCGCCCCACCACTAACTGCGGACCCTGCCCCGCTCGCGCCCGCGCCACCGCCCGCCCAAATACCTCCAAACACTCAGCCAAATCCGTGCCGTCCACTCGATGCCCGTCTATCCCATACCCAATCGCACGATCCACCAGATCCGCACAGGCAAACTGCCGGTCCGTCGGCGTGGAATAAGCAAATTGATTGTTCGCCACCGCAATCACTAAGGGCAACTTCTCCACCGCCGCCAGATTGACCGCCTCGTGAAATGATCCTGTCGACGTCGCCCCGTCCCCAATACACGCCGCCCCCACCGCCTCCACATCGCCCCTAAACCGCCGCGCCACCAACATCCCACAAACCACCGAGACCATCGATCCCAAATGAGAAATCATGGCCGGCATGCCCTCCGCAGGTCGCCCCCGATGAATGTTGCCATCTCGCCCGCGCATCGGCCCCAAAACACTCCCCAAATACGTCCGCGCCGGATCCAACAACGGCTCGCCAAAGGCCAGCCGACCTGCCATGTCCCGAATCAATGGAGAAAAAACATCCTTCCGACGCCGCAATGAAACCCCCAGCGCCGCACTGAATGCCTCCTGCCCACGCCCCAAATACACTCCCCCCACAATCTTACCCGCGTGATACAAACTGGAAATCTTCTCCTCCATCCTGCGCGCCAACAACATCCAGCGATACGCGCTGACATACTGGTCCGCCCCCGCTAACGCGGAGGGGAGAACATCGGACATGGCCATTGATTGTGTACTCAAGAATGAAGAAAATCTAATCGAGCCCAGTCTGCGGGCAGCCGGGGGCCGGAGCAATCACATTTTCCACCGCAACAGCAGTTCATGCCCCCGCCGCTCCCGACCGCTCGCCCAACTCCCCCGCACGCCCACTCCGGCGGCGCAGCCGCTCAAATCCCAGATACACCACCGGCGTAATATAGAGCGTCAACAACTGGGAAAATAAAAGCCCACCCACCACCGCTAACCCCAACGACCGCCGCGCGTCCGCCCCAGCCCCAATCCCCAACGCAATCGGTAACGCCCCCATCAATGCCGCCACCGTCGTCATCATAATCGGTCGAAACCGAATCAAACACGCCAGCCGGATCGACTCCGCCGGCGACCGCCCGTCCCGCCGCTCCGCCTCCAACGCAAAATCAATCATCATGATCGCATTTTTCTTCACAATCCCAATCAACATAAGAATTCCCACAAATCCGTACACGCCCAGTTCCTCGCCAAAAACAAACAAGGTCAGCAAGGCCCCCACCCCAGCCGATGGCAGTCCAGAAAGAATCGTCAGCGGATGAATGAAGCTTTCATACAAAATCCCCAACACTAGGTAAATGACCAGCAACGCCATCAACAACAACACGGTCATGTGACCGACCGACTGCTGGAACGCCTCCGCCTCGCCCTGAAAACCAGTCATAATGTCCGCCGGCAATACTTCCCGCGCCACTTCCTCCACCTCGCGCACCGCCGCACTTAACGACACTCCCGGCTGCAAATTAAAGGAAATCGTCACCGAGGGCAGCTGCCCAGAATGATTCACCGTCAACGGTCCCGTCGTCGACGTGACTTCCGCAATCGAATCCAACGGCACCAGATCCCCGGCCTCACTTCTCAAATACAGCGTGTTCAACGCCCCCGGCTCCCCGCTGAATCGCGGCTGCACCTCAAGGATCACGTCATATTCGTCCGCCGCCGCCAGCACACTCGACACGGTCCTCGTGCCATACGCATCATACAAAGCGGTATCAATCTGAGTCGCCGTAATCCCGAGCGCGGAAGCCTTATCGCGGTCAATCTTCACATACGCCTGCGGGCTATTCAGCTGCAGGTCAGTGGTCACATCCATCAACGCCGGAAGGGAACGCAACCGCGCCTCCAGCCGCCCGGCATGTTGCCGCAGTGGCTCCAAATCAACCGCCGAAAGCGTAAATTGATACTGGCTCTTGCTGCTGCGCCCCCCCAGCCGGATCATCGGCGGAATTTGTACAAAAGCCCTAATACCCGGAATTTGCGCCAACTGGGGACGAAGCTGCGCCACAATCCGCTCCGCCGAAGGTCGTTGGTCGCGCGGCCGTAAACGCACCGAAAACCGCCCCGTATTCGCCGTCGCATTCGGCCCACCCGCCCCCGCCTGCGACGTAAAATTGGCAATGTGCGGGTTGGCCAACAAAACGACCGCCACCGCCTTTTGGTGGGCCACCATCGACTCAAAGGAAATGTCCTCCGCGGCCTCGGTCGTGATCTGAATCTGCCCGGTGTCCTCCGCCGGCAGAAACCCTTTCGGAATCATTTTAAACCCCCACCCCGTCAACCCAATCGTCACCAGCGTCACCATCAGGGTCAGCGCCGGATGACGCAACACTCCGTCCAGCGTGCGCTCATACCCGCGATGCATCGCCCCCAATACCGCATCCGTCGCCGTCAGAAACCAGCCGCTCCGCCCACGCTCGTCCTCCCTCCCACGCCCACGCAAAAATCGACTGCACATCATCGGCGTCAACGTCAACGAAACCACCCCCGAAATCAAAATCGCCACCGCAATCGTCACCGCAAATTCATTAAAAAGCCGCCCCAAAACCCCACCCATGAAAAAAACCGGCAAAAAAACCGCCGCCAATGACAACGTCATCGAAATCACCGTGAACGCAATCTCCCGAGACCCGCGCCGCGCCGCCTCCAAGGGCGTCGCCCCCGACTCCAAATGCCGCACCGTATTTTCCAAAACCACAATCGCATCGTCCACCACAAACCCCACCGCCAACGTCAAGGCCATCAATGACAACGTGTTCAAACTAAAACCAAGCAGCTGCATAACCGCAAATGTCGCGATAATCGAAATGATAATCGCCACCCCGGGAATAATCGTCGCCGTCAGCCTCCTCAGAAAAATAAAGATCACCAACATCACCAAGGCCATGCTCAACAACAACGTGAACTGCACGTCATGCACCGACTCGCGGATCGACTGCGACCGGTCCAGCATCAACTCCAACGTCAGGGCCGCTGGCAACTGCGCCTGCACCGCCGGCAACAACGCGCGAATAGAGTCAACCACCTCCACCGTATTCGTGCCAGGTTGTCGCTGCACCGCCAGAATGATGGCCTGCTGATCATTAAACCAACTCGCCGATCGCTCGTTCTCCACCCCATCGTCCACCTTCGCCACATCCTCCAGCCGGACCGGCGCCCCGCCCCGATACGCCACAATCAAAGGTCGAAAATCCTCCGCCCGATACAATTGGCCGCTCGTCTCCACCAGAAAACTCTGGTTCGCCCCCTGCAGGCTGCCCGTCGGAAGCGCGCTGTTCGCCGCCAAAATCGCCTGCCGAATTTCATCAAATCCCAGCCCCCGCGCCGCCATCGCCACCGGATCGACCCGCACCCGCAACGCACGCTTCTGCGACCCATACACACTGACCTGAGCCACTCCGGAAACCGTCGACAACCGCGGCGATAACACGTTCTGCGCGTATTCATCCACCCGCGCCAACGGCAATGTCTCCGATCGCAACGCCAACAACAAAACCGGCGAGTCCGCCGGATTGACTTTCCGAAACGTCGGCGGCGCCGGCAACGCCGCCGGTAGCCGTCGCTGCGCCGCCGCAATAGCCGATTGCACATCGAGCGCCGCCGCATCCAAATCGCGGGTCAACGCGAATTGCAACGTGATCCGCGTGCTCCCCAGCGAACTGGTCGAAACCAACGAATCAATGCCCGCAATGCCGGAAAATTCCTTCTCCAACGGTGTCGCCACCGTGGATGCCATCGTTTCCGGACTCGCTCCAGGCAACCCCGCACTCACCGCAATCGTCGGGAAATCGACAATCGGCAGGTCGTTCACCGGCAGCTGCCGGTAGCCTAGCACGCCGCACAACACCATCCCCATCATGACCAACGTGGTCATAACCGGCCGAGCAATACACACTTCAGAAATCTTCATAAACGCGGCTTGAGCACGGTCGCCGCCGCGGCCGCCGCCGCCGCTTCCACACTCTCTTTCACCTCGACTTTCGATCCATTCACCAACCGGCTCTGCCCGTCCACCACCCCCCGCTCGCCCCCCTCCAAACCCGAACTCACCACCGCCTCGACCCCGGTCGAACGCGCCACCGTCACTTTCTGTACCCCGACCGTCTGGTCCTCCCGCATCACAAACACAAACGCCCCTGCCGGACCGGTCTGCGTCGCACTCGCCGGCACCACCACCACATCCTTCTCCACCGCCAAATCCACCACCACCGTCACAAACTGCCCAGGCCATAACTCCCTAGCCTCATTCGCAAACCGAGCCTTCAACTCAATCGTCCCGCTCGCCACCTGCACCGCATTATCCAGAAAATCCACCTCCCCCACCACCGTCCGCGGCTCCACCCCCTCCACCGTCGCCGCCACCCTCAATCCACCCGCCCCCATCCGAGCCTGCAATACCGCTAAATATCGCTCGGGTAACGTAAAGGTCACATCCATCGGCGCCAGCTGGTTGATAACCACCACTTCCGATTGATTGGCAATCACCACGTTGCCCGGCGCAATCAATCGACGCCCGACTCGACCCGTCATCGGCGCCCTCATCGTGCAATAATCAAGCTCCAACTGCGCCTTCTGCACCGCCGCTTTCGCACTCTCCTCTTCCGCCCCAGCCTGCTGCGCCACCGTCACAAATTGCTCAAATTGCTCCCGAGACGCCCCGCCAGTGCGATGCAAATCAGTGTACCGCTTCGCTTGGTCCCCCGCATTTTTCGCCCCGCTCGCCGCTTGCGCCAAATCCGCCCGCGCCCGCGCCAAGGCCACCTCAAACGGCCGCGCATCCATCGTCGCCAGCAAGTCACCCGCTCGCACTTCCTGACCTTCCTCAAAATGCAGCCCCGTCAGCATCCCCGTCACCTGCGGCTTGATCACAACCGTCGCCTCCACCGTACTCCGCCCAATCGCCCGTAATGTCACCGGCATGTCCTTCCGCACCACCTCCGCCACCACCACCGGAATCACCCCACCCCCAGCCACCCGGCCCACCGGGGCCCGGTCACACCCCGCGGCCACCCAGCAGGTCACTCCCACAAAAATATATACCCATCGCATAAAATTCAAAATCAACGTCCCCACCACTATGCCCAGCCTCCCTTCCACGTCACCACCCAGATGCTCTCACCCCCAAATTCAAAGCGACCAGATTATTAAGAATACTTAATATATTTATTGTAATTATTGTATTGAATTGATTAACCATATCGCATAACCTCCATATTCTGATCATCAGCCGCGCGCCCCCCACTTCCCGTGGACCGTCGGCGATCGACCCCGCTCATCATGGAAGACGTCACCGAAAGGACGCTGCTCGGACAGCGCATTTACCAGCTTTCCCAGCAGGCTGGGGTGAGTGATTTCTACATTACTCCTTGGGAACCATTGAGTTTCAAGCACAATGGTCATTTGGTTTACGACTCGTTTATTTATCAACCATCGCGGGCCTTTCCAGTAGTGGCTGGGTACCGGGATTATGCGTTGTCTTTTGCGGGCCGTCGATTTCGAGTCAATCAGCTCTCGACTCGTGGGCGTCTGCGCTGGGTCATGCGCCTATTGCCCAACACGATTCCAGATCCGTCGGAAATCGGGGTCCCCCCCGGCGCGCTCAAAGCGTTGATGGAAGCGAAAAATGGATTGTTTTTGATCTGCGGTCCGACCGGCAGCGGCAAAAGCACCACCATCGCCTCCATGCTGAAATACCGCGCCGAACGCAAACGCGAACACCTCGTCACATTCGAAGATCCGATCGAATTCGTCTATCCCGACACCCTACCCAGCTTGGTCACACAGCGAGAAATGGGTCAAGACGAAACCAATTTTGCTGAAGCCCTGCGCGCTTCGCTCCGTCAGGCACCCGATGTCATTCTCGTCGGCGAGGTGCGCGACGGCCAGACCGCCGAGATTGCCATGCAAGCGGCCGAAACCGGCCACGTCGTCGTCGCCACCCTGCATACCAACTCCGCCTCGCAAACGGTCTCGCGCTTCCTCAAACTCATTCCCTCCGAACGCGCCGACTCCGCCCAAGAAACACTGGCCGACATCTGCCGCATGATCCTCTGCCAGCGCCTCCTCGCCGATCCCACGCAAGGACGCCGCTTCGCCATTCATGAATTACTCCTCCAATACGATTCCGTCTCCAACCTGATCCGTCTCGGACAATTCAAAAAATTGGATCAGGAAATCGAAACCGGCTGGAAACGCGGCCTTCTCAGCTGGAACCGCAGTCTGGAACAACGCATGGCCGCCGGATGGACACCTCCAGCCACCGCCGCCACTACCACCGGCTATAGCGAATCAGAAGTTCACGATTTCCTCGCCAGCCAGGCCGCCGTCCTCCCCGCCCCCACCCACGCCAGCCACGGACCGCGCGCCACCCAGCCCGCCACTAGCAACCCGCGCCCCTGAACGGCCAGTCCGCCAACTCCCATCATTGACACATTATTGTGAAGCTCAGCGACATCAAAAACGTGATGACTTTCGGCGCCTTCCACGCGGAGCCGGACGACAGCACGGCCCCATGGTCAAAACGTTTCCCCAAAAAACGAACGTTAATGCTCAATGTCAGCCGCAAACACGTGACATGGCGAATTCTGGACAAAAACGGGGTGCTCGGACAGCCCGGCTCCATGGAGGGCGAGTTAAAGGATGTCCTGCCC
>JALRGB010000113.1 GCA_023253575.1 Verrucomicrobiales bacterium | reverse complement strand
TGTGACCCAGCTGGGCAAAGCCGTGGAAATTGAACGCACCAAGGACGAACCAACCGCCCGCGTCCCACGTCAAGTCTACCAGTTCCTCGGACTCAAACATTACGAACTGGAAGAAATGCCTCAGGCCGACAAATACCTCGGCCTCGCCAGTACCCCAGACACCCCCGAAGAAACGGACCACCGCGTCTGGCTCGCCCTCTCCGAGGCCCGCCTCGTTAATAACCACTGGGAAGGCGCCATCGTCGCCTCCGATAATTTCCTCCGCAAAACTGACTTGCCCGCCCCCCAGCGCGCCAAAGGCATGCTCAATAAGGCCCGAGCCCTCTTCGCCCTCGCCAAACCAGACGAAGCCATCCCCGTCATCAACGAAGCCCTCGGCCTCCAGCCAGAAGCCCGCGTCCAAGCCCGCCTCCGCCTCCTCCGCGGTGACATCGCCATGAGCCAGAACGACCCAGCTCACGCCGCCGCCATCTACGTCGTGCCCAGTCAGATGTTCGACGACGAAGAAATCACCCCGCTCGCACTCTGGAAAACAATTCAAGCCCTCGAACAAGCAGGCAAACCCACCGAGGCTGCCGCCTACCAAACGGATTTGAAAAAACGCTTTCCCAAATTCGCCCCGCCCGCCGGGTCCCGCGCCACCACCACCTCATGATCGGCCGGTCACCCACCACCCGTACCACCGCCAGCCCCGTCATTTTGAACGCGAGTACCAGCCACTGCGGATTTCGTCTTGCGTCCGCGCGAAAGCGGTTATGCTACACATCCCATTTGTCCGATTAATTTCCTTACCGTTTATGTCCGTCGTCATCAGACTCCGCCGCGAAGGCAATAAGAACAGCCCATACTACCGCATCGTCGTCACGGACTCCCGTGTGCGCCGCGATGGTAGCTTCCTTGATCAAGTCGGCGTCTACGATCCCAAAAAGAAAGGCGACAACTTCCAGATCGACCTCACCAAGGTGAACGCGTGGACCGCCAATGGCGCCCGCCCATCCGATACCGTTGCTTCCTTTATCAAAAAGGCCCGGCTGCAAACGTCGTAGGACGACCGCTAGAGCGGAGCAGACCAGACTGGACACCGGCGCCACTCTCGCCGACACTTGGCCATGGACGTACCACTGGCTCTTCGTGAATGTCTCGAGTTCGTGATCGGATCGCTGATCACCCATCGGGATAAGGTCTCCATTACCCAGTCGCAACAAGACAATCGCCTGCTCTACGACGTCCTGCTTCACCCCGAGGACGCGGCCAATTTAATTGGACGCCATGGTCATACTGTCAAGGCGTTGCGCAATGTCATGGCCGCGGCCGCGCACCGCCAAAACCTGCGCGTAGCCCTCCGGGTGGAACCGTTCAGCGATTCTCCGGACACTCCGTAAGCGCCGCCCCGCCGCCCTCACACGGAAACTGTCCGTAATCCTGAGTCATACGGCTCCTCGGCCCCGCAGATACGCCCCCAGCGCCTGCCGCATCGAAGGAAAAGCGATTTCCTCTGGATCAACCGTGCCCGGGTCTAGCCATTCCACCCCGCCCACTTCCTCGGCATCAAGCGTCA
>JALRGB010000544.1 GCA_023253575.1 Verrucomicrobiales bacterium | reverse complement strand
TGGTGCTGGTTAATCGTCTTGCCGGGTGCGGCTCGGGTCCGCGGCCTGAGACGAATCATGGCGGGAATTTTGATGGCGACGTAGCCATCCGGCCATGGCGGCGAGCAGAAGGAAGGCGGCGGGGGCAGGTTCAGGAATCAGGGCCGCCACCGGCAGGCGCGGTCCGTGGGCTGGTTCACTGGCGTAAATCCATCCGTCCCATGATCCGTCGGCAAGCGGTCGTCCGGCCACTCCAGTGCTGGAGAAAATCCATTTTCCCGGGGCGATATCGGCATAGGGATTGCCGTTGGGTGAAAGGATATGACTGGCATTGTCAAAATTGGGCGGCGTGCCGTCGATGACCGCGTTGTTCACCCAGTAGTTGCTGTAGCTGTAGGTCACAGGGTCGAATCCCGGATGGCTATAGTCCGTACGGCCGTCGAGGTCTGCGTCGTATGTCAGGGTGTCGATAAATCCAAATTCAAGGCCGGTCACGTCGAGTCGGGGATCAGCGGCGATAATGGCGCCGAGCATGTCTTGGCCAGTGCGGGATTCAGCGGCCGGCCAGCGGTATCCCCACGCCAGACTGGGCGCGGAGGAAGGGGCGCCGGGGTGGGCGAAATCGATGACCAACACGGCGTGGTGGACCGTTGGTCCCGGGGCCGGGCCGACCCAGAAGTCGATGTTCGCGAGGGTGATGGAGGCACGGGCGGCAGATGGCGGGATGACGGCGCACGCAAGTGCGACCGCCACCGCGCTAGCGGTGCGATGGAATTTCATGACTCAAGGGTCCTACTGGATGCGGTTGGATTTTTTCGCGTCGATTCCATACCCAGAGTGGGCTGGAACGTGGCGACTGAGCAGCGATTCGGCACAAGTATTCGGACTCCTGGCTCGTATCCTCCGCCCCGCCTTCACCCGTCGAAACGGATTGGCTTGATGGGGCATTGTGACCAGTTACCGCAGCGCTCACTGTCCCGGGTTTTCACTGGGTTCCATGAGCCGAGGCTGACCATGAACGGGTACGTGGGGGACAGGGGGATTGCAAGGGCAAGGTGCTCACCATCGGCGGCAGTTATTCGAAAATTTCGAATAACTGAGTCCTCTTGTAACTCGTTGTCTGAGACATAAGTACTAACAGAGAGGTTGTAATCTTTTTTCGGAGACAGTGGCGTGATCGACCGAGGCCGCGAAGTTTTCGCTGATGAAGCGGTAGAACAGAGTACCGAGGACATACTGCTTGAAGTCCCAGCCATCGACCGAGCCACGCACGTCGTTGGCAATCTGCCAGATTTGTCGCTACAGGGCGGCACGTTGTTGGATACTTGTCATTGGAATTGTCGAATGGGATGGGTTTTGTCCAGTGTATGAATTAGCACGAGAAGTAGCTGGCGGTGGTTCCGAGGAAAGCGCAAAGGGCTTGAGGACGAAGAGTGGCGAAAATCTGCTGGCGCTGTTGAGACGCCGCTCTTGCGTGAGCCATGGGTGGAACAGTTCGGTCAGGTCGCCGGTCGAGAGATCAAATTCGGTCAGGTGCGATCTCGCGGAGCTTGCGAAAAACCTGACAGGAAAGGGCTTTCAAGGAGCGTTCATACGGTCAGATGATCCTGATGCTTTTGCTTGTCGAGTCCGTAATGCGCGGCGCGGCGGGGGGGTAGTGATATTCTGAAGGTTTCGGTTGTCCTTGGCGTGCAAAAACGGATTACTGGGAGCGGGGAAATTTCTGGCATTATGTTTGTGAACATCACGCAACATTTCAGTACGGCGGCGCGGCAGAAAGCGGCGCGGATGCTGGGGTCATTTCGTGTGATGGTGATGTTGGTGGCTGGTTTGTGGTTTGTGGAGATGGCTGACCAGATGTGGCGGCGGTCATCTCCGGGGTATTCGTTGGATGTGTTGGGGGTTTATCCCCGCACGGTGCGCGGGCTGGCGGGGATTTTGGGTGCGCCCTTTGTGCATGATGGATTTGGGCATCTGGCGAACAATACGTTGCCCTTGGTGGTACTCGGGTGGCTGGTGATGTTGGGTGGGCGGCGTTTATTTTTTAAAGTGAGCGGAATGATTGTGGTGGTGGCGGGGGTGGTGACGTGGGTGGCGGCGCCGGCGCCGGGGCCGCATTTGGGGGCGAGCAGTTTAATTTACGGTTATCTTGGGTTTTTATTGGTGCGGGGGTTTCTCGAGCCCAGTGTGCGCTGGGTGTTGGTGTCGGTGACGGTGGGGGTGTTGTACACGAGTGTACTGGGTGGGTTACTGCCGGTGGGCACGGTTTCTGGGGCTGGGCATCTGGGGGGATTTGTGGGCGGGGTGTTGGCTGGCTGGTTGTTATTTTACATGCCCAAGTGGCGATCGTTGCGACTGCAGGCGGGGCCGCGGTCAGGAGGGTGATTCCCCTAAGGTTGGATTCGTGTGCATTTTTCCCTTGGTCTGAGGGGCGCCGCGTGCATAATCCGCGCCAACCCTGCCCACTAATCACCCCTATTCCCGACCATATTAATGAGTACAGACCTCACTCAGGGCATTGCGCCCAATGCTAAACGGCTCCTTTGGGCCGGATTCCTTGCCATTCTGGCTGCCGGCATCGGATTCGGCGTCCGGGGCGGTATCTTGGCCAACTGGGCGGCTGATTTCGGCTTCACTGGCGCCCAGCTGGGTGCGATTGGTGGTGCTGGATTTACCGGCTTTTGTTTCGGCATCATTATTGGCGGCGTGGTGGTTGACAAAATCGGTTACGGCAAACTCGTTTTTGCGGCGTTTTTGTTCCATGTCGCTTCTGCTTTCATCACGTTTGCGGCCAGCAAAGGCCAGCCGCAGGAGACGGCCTACAACTTCTTGTATTGGGGCACGTTTGTTTTTGCGCTGGCCAACGGCACGCTCGAAGCCGTGGCTAATCCGCTGGTTTCGACGTTGTTCCCGAACAACCGGACCCATTATCTGAACATTCTGCATGCGTCATGGCCACTGGGTCTGGTGTTTGGCGGTTTGATTGGCTGGACCCTCGGTGGTGAAAACGGCACCAGCTGGAAGATTCAGCTCGGTTTGTTCCTGATCCCGACGGTCTTGTACGGCGTGGCATTCATGGGGCAGAGCTTCCCCAAATCTGAAGCATCGGCCAAGGGCTTGAGTGTTGGCGACATGATGAAAGAAGTCGGTATCCTCGGATCAGCGGTGGCTTGCTACCTGCTCGTTTTGTTCTTCCAGGATGCCTTGAAACTGAGCACACCTATCGCATGGGCGATCGGCGGTGGCTTGTTGATCGTGGTTGGTGTGCTGACCAAGTTTTCGTTCGGATCGTTGCTGCTGTTTGTCCTCTTTGTCGTGCACGCTCTCGTGGGCGCGGTTGAGTTGGGCACCGATGGCTGGATCCAAAACATCACCGGCAACATCCTGACCCCAGCCGAAGGGAAAATTCTCTTCGTGTTCACCTCGTTGCTCATGTTTGCCCTGCGCTTCTGCGGCCACTTCATCGAATCCAAACTGAAAATCTCCCCGATTGGACTGCTCCTGATCTGCTCGATCTTCGCGGTCATCGGTCTGAACATGGTCAGCGGCATTACCTCGTTCGTCGGAGCCTTGGTGGCTCTCGCCGTCTACGCGCTCGGCAAAACCTTCTTCTGGCCGACCATGTTGGCTGTGGTCGGTGACCGCTTCCCTCGTACCGGCGCGATCGCGATGTCGATCATGGGCGGCATTGGCATGATGTCGGCGGGTCTGCTCGGTGGCCCAGGTCTCGGGTACGCCAAAGACCGTTACACCGTTGAACACCTCAAGGAAACCAATCCAGCCGTCTACGAAGCAAGCAAAGCCGAGAAAGGCAGCAAATTCCTCTTCCTCGACGAAGTGACCGGCTTGGATGGTACCAAATTGTCCGACGCTCAGACCGCCAAGGAAAAGACTGCGGATCAGAAAATCCTCGCGGAAGCGAGCATCGTGGGTGACCGCAAAACCCTCAAGGCCGATGCCTTCATCCCCGCCGCCATGGCTGCCATTTACCTCCTGCTCATGATCTACTTCAAGGGCATCGGTGGTTACAAGCCAGTC
>JALRGB010000789.1 GCA_023253575.1 Verrucomicrobiales bacterium | reverse complement strand
CACTAGGCTGTACCCCAAATCGTTGGCCTCATGGAAAAATACCCGGCCGGTCCGACTGTGCGCCCACGCCCAGATATTATTCAAGCCCGCCCCAATAATATGCGTGTCCGTGCCGTCCGGCTTCATCGAGGCAATCAGCGTCTTGTTAAATTCAAAGGCCCGCCCCGAAGCATCGGTCATCTTGCCCTGATTCAGAACTCCCTGTGAATAAACAATACGCCCACCTGGCATCTGCGTCAGTTGGTGCGGCAAGGTATGGGTGTCCTGTACCCCAAACCCACGAACCAACACCTTGCGGTCGTCCGCTTTTCCATCACCATCACGGTCATCAAGATACAAAATCTCCGGCCCCTGCGCCACCAAGGCTCCTCGACCGTAAGGCAACACACTCATCGGCATCACCATGCCCTCCGCAAATGATCTCGCCATATGCGGCCCCGGCCCCAGCGGTGCATCAATCACCACCACCCGATCATTCGCCGGCCGCTGCCAAACACCCGGATCCTGATCACGAGGGTATTCCGTCGCCGTCACCGACCACATCCGCCCCGCATCATCAAATGCCGTCATGACCGGCTTCGGCAGACCGGTTTCCTCGCTCGCCACTAGCTCCATCGTGAATCCTTCCGGCACGACAAAGGTCGCCAATTGCTCCGCCGGCGACTTCGGCTGCACATCAAGTCGATTCCCTTCCTTGACGGCCGGCGCCGCTGGTTTGACCGGCTTTAACGTGGGCGCCAACGCCGCCAGATCCGCCGTTCCACCGGGAGCCAGCATCACATAATCCAAGCCCAACATGTAACTCTTGATGGCCGCTTCATGAGCCCCCGTGATCGTGAAAGAAAGCCGGTGCGCCCCCGCCGTAAGCGACACCGCCTCCCCCAGCGCTATCACCCCGGTATGCTTGACCCCGTCATTAAAAAAATCCACCGCCTCCACCAGTTTCACGCCATCCAGCGAAATATCAAAAATGCCGTAATCCACCGCTTTCGTCAGCCCGGCCCCAATCCGGTAAAACCCGTCCACCGGCACAGTCACCTCCAACTCAAGCTCATCCCCAGGCCGCGCCTCCGTCCACCACAGATGCGCGTCTCCACTCCACCCACCAGCACCAAAAGCCCGCAAATCCTGACGCTCCGCCCGCCCCGGCGACTTTAATATCTTTAGCGATTCGCCTTCCAGAATGGACACCTCCGGCTCCGCCGCCATCGACACCATCACAGCACCCAAAAAAAGAGACAGTCCGCAAACACGGAATGAGCATGAGGTAGGATTAGAACAATGGAGCATCATTAAAAAATGGGGGTTCTCCAAAATCATGAGATCAGCCGCCTCCTCAAGGAGAAATACGCGCCGCGCCAGCACACGCTCCCTTCCTTCCCCTACCCAAAAGCAGCTAGTTTGTCATTGTGGAGAGCGTGCGCTTCCGCTTCGATGCGGTCTCGACCCGGCCGCGAGCGAGCCGAAAAAATAATCGCCCCATCGCCACTCAACCATGAACCTACGCCATTCCTGCAAATGCCTCCATTGCAACACCGTGATCTCGCTCGACGACGTCAATGTGGCCTCGGATTTGGCATTGTGCCGCAGCTGTGG
>JALRGB010000750.1 GCA_023253575.1 Verrucomicrobiales bacterium | reverse complement strand
TCAAATACCACCTCATACGGCGTGCCCGAGGCATTCGACCCAGCCACCGCCGCCAACTGCGTGATCACGTTGTCCTGCCAAATCATAACCGCGAAGTCCGACGGATTATTGCCCGATCCAAACACATTGGCCCGGTCCACCGCATGAACCACCCCTCCCCCAGCCTTGTCCCAGTCCGTCAGATTGCCCCCATACGCCACAACCAGCCCAGATTGAAACTGACCACCATTAAAATTGCCGTTCGCAAAACTGGCAAAGTCGTCGGAGAAAATAGGCTGGGCACCCGATCGCTGCGCCAAAAACGTCAGAACAACGCCAATAAGACAAGAAAGAAAATGGAATTTGCAAGCTCTCATTTTTTGTGGGTTTTTACGGGAACTTAAATTGATTAATTTTTGATTATCAGAATATCGACGCGGTTTTATCAGTCTGGTCGATTGCCGTCAATCAAAATCCTGCAGCTGCCGAAATTCACGCTTTTCGCCATTGAAATCCCTCGTTCTACCGGTTTATCTCAAACCTATCTTCACAAAATCGAATTTCCTTCTGATTATCACTTGTTCTAGACGAGGCATTGATTTCTTTTCTGGGCCACGGCCACCTGCGGTAAATTTTCTCCTTCTCTTTGCATGAACCGGCCTCTTCTCTGGCTTGCTGCGATCGTCGCGTGCGCCACCGTTGCCTTTTCCTCCCTCCCTCTTCGGGCGGATGACCCGGGCCCACCGGAGCAATCCGAATCCCACGTCGTTTCCTTTTCTCTGGCCCGCGACTTCTCAGACGCGGAAAATACCGCGAGTAGCGTGTGGTCTTATCGAATGGACGACGGATCCCATGCGGCTCCGGACTTTCCTTTGCTGGGCGCAGCGAAGCGCGATGCCAATACCTTGTGGGGCTCGGATTTTCCCACACCACCGCTGATGTGGAGCGAAGAAGTCGGCTACTGGGGAATCGGTAGAAATACGAGCGGAGAAGAACAGATTTCGACCAGAAATGCCGTCCGCTGGGCTCCGGGCGAAGTATTATTACATCCGCGCGGCTCAGCTCCCAACGCGACCACAGGACTAGTCATCGCTTGGACAGCGCCCGAACCAATGCAGATTGATCTGACCTACACACTCGGCCGCGCCTCGCCCCATGGTAATGGCATAGGGTACGCAATCATCCATCGCACAAGCGCAGGCGATGCCCCTCTGGTCGCGCTACAAAATATTGGCCTCAGTCTCGCGAATGAATTGAACGGGCTCAGCGTCGCACAGGGCGATCAGTTACTGTTCCGGTTCCACACAGATGGTGAACCGATCGGTGATATTGTCCGGGTGGACATTATCATCCGCGGCGAGCCGGGTACGGCGACGACGCCTGCGGTCATGCCTGTCAGCGCCACGGTCACGGCAGGCAGTGACCTCCGCCTGACCGGACCAACCACGGACGCGCCTTCACCGCAGTGGCTCAAGAACGGCCAGCCCATTCCGGGGGCGACCGGACTCACCCACCAGCTGCCCAGAGTGACCGCCTCCGATGCCGGCCGCTACTCCATCGCCTGCGGCGAGCCTAGCGCCACCACCACTGTCGCCGTCACCCCCCGCACCCAGCCGCCAGAACCGTATGCCTCACCCGTGCCGCGGCAGGTGTTTCCGCCATCACTCGCCGAGCAGGAAGTCGCACTAGCAAACGATCCGCAAATGCGGCGCTTCGCCGCCTCACGACAACGGCTATCAACGGACCGCTACCGCCCCGCCTACCACTTTGTCAGTCCCGAAAGCCAGCTCAATGATCCCAACGGCCTTTGCTTTTGGCAGGGGCGCTGGCACCTATTCTATCAAGCCTACCCCCCAGATGAGTTTCCCAACCCCGCAGACCTGGCCCAACGCCGACAACACTGGGGTCATGCCGTCAGCGACGACCTGATCCACTGGCGCGACCTGCCCTACGCCATCTATCCTGGTATCGAAAAAATGTGCTTCTCCGGCGGCACAGTCGTCGAGCCAGATCGCGTCATCGCCTACTACCCAGGCATTGCCGCCGGCCAGATGGTGGCCGTGGCCAGCGACCCACTTCTGCTCAATTGGGAAAAACTCGTCTCATGCCCGGTGCAAAGCCCGACCGGTGATTCCTGCATCTGGAAGGAGGGCGATACCTACTTCGGTCTCGTCGGACCTGACCGGTTGGTCTCATCCACAGATCTGACCCACTGGTCGGATCTCGGCCCGTTCATCGAATCGAATCGTTTCCCCCACGGCGACGCTTGCCCCGGATTCGTGCCCATCGGCGACAAATATTTACTGGCTACCTTCAGTCACAGCGTGGGCGGTCAATATTTGCTTGGTGACTACAGCCCGCAAAACCGGAAATTCAAACCCTATACCCACGGCCGCTTTAATCACGGAAGAGTCTCTCCCGGCGGCGTCCACGCCCCGTCCGTGGCAGCAGATGGCACCGGCGGTGTTATCAATATTCTCAACATCAACGATGGCGAAAACAGCAAAGAATGGGATCAAATCATGTCCCTAGCCCAACAGCTGTCCCTCGGACCCGATCACCAGCTCCGCATCACCCCCGTCGAGGCCGTCAAATCACTCCGGGCAAACCACCAGCACATCAGCGAAATCACCCTCCCCGCCAATCAAGACATCGTCCTGGATTCCATCAAGGGACATACCATGGAGTTGATCGCGGAAATCGATCCCCAATCATCGCGATGGGTGCAGCTCAACGTTCTTCGTTCACCCGGAGCCGAAGAACAAACATCCATTACCTTTTACAACTTCGACCGCAAGCTGAGCGTTTGGTATGAGACGCCGGGTGTCATCAGCCTCGATGGCACGCGCTCCAGCACCCATCCGGACACTTGGGTCCGTCCTCCCGAACAGGCCACCCTACAACGGAGCCCCGGCCCGCTCCGATTGCGGGTGTTCCTCGATCGCAGCGTGATCGAAGTTTTTGTCAACGACACCCTCTACCTCGCCATGCGGGTCTATCCAGACCGCTCCGACAGTACCGGCGTCTCCCTTCGGGCTCAGGGTCGCGAAGCGGTTCTCAAGAGTTTGGACGCCTGGACCCTCAAACCAATCCAGCTCTAATTGGCCGTCATCGAATGGCTCCGTCCCGACAGCAGTGTACTCCCCAGCCACGCCCATCATTCAGGGGCCTAAGCCGGCAATATCAACTAAAGGCCGCCAGCCCGTCATGAGGGCCTGTCTAAAGTCTCTCCTTCGAGGACATCGGCCCATCAGCGGCATTTCGAAAATAAAACCAAAAGCGAAAATACCGCTCGCTCTGAAGCGTGGTTGGAGGTGTTGTAGAGTAAGCTCATCCGGCTGCCATGACGCTCATCCAACTCCGCTTGGCCATGGCCACGAACAAGACCTACCAAAGTCTCTGCGTGGCAATTCTCCTCGTTTTGTCTGCTCGGGTACTTTCCGCAGACCAAGTCGACTTCAACCGCGATGTTCGTCCGATTCTTTCCGACAAGTGTTTCTCTTGTCACGGGCCGGATGGGCAACAACGGAAGGCGGAGTTGCGTTTGGATACGCCGGAGGGCGCTTACAGGAAGACTGCCAGTGGGGTCGTCGCGGTCATGCCGGGTGATTTGCAAAAGAGCGCTCTCTGGGCCCGGATCAACACGATCGATACGGATGAGATGATGCCACCACCGGAAAGCCACAAACCCCTGCCACCCGAGCAGCGGGAGGTACTCAGACGATGGATCGCGACGGGCGCGCGTTACGAGCAGCACTGGGCGTTCGTCCCACCGCGAAAACCCGAGTTGCCAGTAGTCAGGAAGACGGACTGGCCGCGCAATCCAGTGGACCAGTTCGTCCTCGCGCGACTGGAAAACGACGGGCTTGCCCCTTCTCCAGAGGCGCAACGCACGACACTCATTCGCCGCGTGACTCTCGATCTCACCGGTCTGCCGCCAACCATCGCAGAAGTAGACGCCTTCCTCGGTGAAAACGCACCCGATGCCTACGAGCGCGTGGTGGACCGCCTGATGGCCACACGAGATTACGCCGAACGGCGCGCCCAAGACTGGCTGGATCTGGCGCGCTACGCGGACACGCACGGCTTTGCCGACGACCAGACACGAACGATTTGGCCGTTCCGCGAGTGGGTAATCGCGGCGATTCAGCGCAACCAGCCATTCGATCAGTTCACCATCGAACAACTCGCCGGCGACATGTTGTCGGACGCGACCACGGACCAACAGATTGCTTCCGGCTTTCACAGCAACGCACCGCAAGCGAAAGGAAACACCTATCCCGTGGAGGAATACCGACTCAAGGGAGTCGTGGACCGCGTCAACACGACAGGCACCGTATGGCTCGGCCTCACCGTCGGCTGCGCGGAATGTCACGATCATAAATTTGATCCTTGGTCGCAGGCGGACTACTTCCGGCTCTTCGCGATGTTCAACAACATTGAGCACTCCGGAGTAGGCTTCGATCAAGGCGGACCGCATTTAAAGCTCGAATTACCTGACCAGAAAAACGTGTTGGTTCCGGTGATGAAAGAGCGCGCAGAGCCGCGCGAGACGTTCATTCATGTGCGGGGAAATTTTTTAACGCGTGGGGAAAAAGTATCGCCAAGAGTTCCGGCGTTTCTCCTCGGCGATACGTCTCAGCCAGGAAATCGGCTGGAATTCGCACGCTGGCTCGTAAGCGGGAGGAATCCGCTGGTCGCGCGGGTCGTGGTGAACCGTTTCTGGCAGGGCTACTTTGGCCATGGTCTCGTGCGGACGCCGACAGACTTCGGTCTGCAAGGCGAGCCACCGACACATCCGGAATTGCTCGACTGGCTCGCCACCGAGTTTGTCGCGTCCAACTGGGACATGAAGGCGATGCATCGTCTCATCGTGACATCGGCGACATATCGGCAGGCGGCGCGCATCCCGCCCGAGCTCGCCGCGCGCGATCCACAGAATCGCCTGATCGCGCGCATGACGAGAGTGCGTTTGCCCGCCGAGCAAATCCGCGATCAGGCATTGGCGCTAGGAGGACAGCTCAAGCCAGCCGGCGACGGGCGTAGTATTTTTCCAGCGCAGCCGGCGAACTACTGGGAGGACCGGGACCTGCCAGGAAAATGGACCACCAGCAGTGGCGATGATCTTCACCGCAAGAGTCTCTACATTTACTGGCGACGCATGGCGCTCCACCCAACCATGGAACTACTCGACGCGCCGTCCCGCGCCGTCTGCACCGCGCGCCGCTTGTCCGCAAACCTCCCCACTCAAGCGCTGGTGACGCTCAACGATCCAATCTTTGTCGAAGCCGCCGGCTCATTCGCCCAGCGCATCCTCTCCGAAGCTCCTAAGGACAACGTCGCACGTTTGGAATTCGCCTTCCGTCATTGCCTTTGCCGGAAGCCCGA
>JALRGB010000691.1 GCA_023253575.1 Verrucomicrobiales bacterium | reverse complement strand
TGGCGCCGGCCAGCCATGTCGTCTGATCGCCTGGGATCGGATGGGTGTGATTGGTGTCGAGCACCAAAAACGAAGCGTAATCACCGCAATCAAGGGCGTAATAAGACCGATTCTCCGGCAGCGCGAAAAATCCGTAAAAATACGGCGCCGCCGCCGGGATATCGTAATTGGTGCCGCCCTTGACCTCATGATTGCCAATCCCAACAATCATCGGAATGCAACGCCCGTCTTTGTCCCGGGCATGCAACGACCATGATTGCAGCCAGTCGATCCACCGCGAGGCGTCGACCCCGTTGGCGTAGGCCAGATCTCCCCCTAGCACAGCAAAATCCGGCTCCAAGGCGGCGGCCCGTTTGTTCATGGTATCGACATATTCCCGGGTGTGCATCATGTCGCCGCCGGCCACGAAGCGCAGAGGGCGATTCAGAGTGGCCGGCAGGGTGCGAAACCGCCGCACGCCTTTCGCCTCCGGGCCGGGTTTTTCGGCCAGCACAAATTCGTGCAGAGTATCGGGCTGCAACCCGGTCAGTTCGACGCGCCGCACCTGCAGGCTGGACGGGGCGGCGGCGTGATGGGTGCCGGTGGCGCTTTTCCATTCCGCCTCACGGCTGTCGCGATACCAGACGGTGGCCGGCGTGGCCGGGTACAGATTCACCCAGTTGACGGTCATGGTGGTAGTCGGATCCCGTTGCCACGTCAAATACACCCCGATGACGTCCGTATGGGCCCTGACCACGGCCGTTTGCAGGCCGAGGAGCAGGAGGATACAACAAAAGATGTGCTTCATAAGTAGGCCGGTGGGGTGCTGATTCGACCCCTAGAAATGCACGTGCATCAGCTCGGGCGCAATGGCCGAGGCCCACTCCCGCCCCAGTCGGCTTATGGGGAAATCCATCAGCCCCCGGCCCGCCGACAAAACCCGGCAAGGTCCGTAAAAAGGCCAGCGGCCTCCACGCAAACGGACGCCCACCGCTCGCCACTCGTTGGCATCGGACGCACTTACCACCGCTACCAAATCGCCACCGCTACCCGCCAAATCGTGCTGGCCAGTGCCGCCACTGCGAGTACAACAGGGCACGCCATGGCGAGACCGAGCCCCGGTGCGCCGGCACCCGCCACCCCATGAAACTTCCTGCCTTCATCCCCCGCCTCCTCATCCTGCCCGTGATGGCGCTCGCCCTGTGGATCCAGATAGCCGGAGCGACCTCACCGCCCCCCAATGTCGTTTTTATCATCTCGGATGACCATCACTGGCGCGATTACGGATTCATGGGGCATCCGCAGGTGCAGACGCCCCATCTTGACCGTCTCGCCTCGCAAAGCGTTGTTTTCCGACGCGGTTACGTACCTTCCAGTCTGTGCTGCCCCAGTCTGGCTTCGCTGATTTCCGGGCTTTATCCCCACCAAAGCGGCATCACCAGCAACGACCCGCCCCGTCCTCCGGGGGGAAAGCACCCCGCGCCGAACGATCCCGCCTTCCAGGCGTCCCGCGAACCATACAACGTGCTCATGGATCAACTGCCCACCCTGCCTCGACTCCTCTCACAGCGCGGGTATGTTAGCCTGCAAACGGGCAAATGGTGGCAGGGCGACTTCACCCGCGGCGGCTTCACGCACGGCATGACCCGAGGATCGCGCCACGGCGATGAGGGCCTGAAAATCGGGCGCGATACCATGGAGCCGATCTGGGACTTCATAAACGAGTCACAACACGACCAAAAACCATTTTTTGTCTGGTACGCCCCATTACTTCCCCACGACCCGCACACGCCGCCGGAACGGCTGCTCGCGAAATACCGTGACCTTGCTCCCTCGCTCCACGTGGCCCGCTACTGGGCGATGATCGAATGGTTTGACGAAACATGCGGCGCCTTGTTGAAGTTTCTCGACGACCGGAACCTCGCAGACAATACCCTCGTCGTTTATGCCGCGGACAACGGCTGGATTCAGGACCCTCAAAGCCCACGGTACGCGCCGAAATCAAAACAAAGCCAGTATGACGGCGGACTGCGCACGCCGATCATGGTGCGCTGGCCAGCCCGGGCCCAGCCCACCGATTCCCCGCATCTAGCGAGTTCCATTGACTTGGCTCCCACCATTTTACACGCCGCGGGAATTTCCGTGCCTCCGGCTCTGCAAGGCATCAACCTGCTCGATGCCAAGGCCGTCGCCAGCCGCCGGTCGATTTATGGAGCCATCTTCACCCACGATTCGCAGGATATGGCCCGACCAGCGGCCAGTGTGCGCTGGCGGTGGATCATGGAGGGACACCGCAAACTGATCATCCCAAACCCCGCCCGTGAACCCGGGGCCGTCCCAGAGCTTTATGATGTGGCCCTCGATGACGAGGAAACCCGCAACCTCGCCGAAGAGAGCCCGGAAGAAGTCAAAGCGCTCACTCGCCGTCTGGATGACTGGTGGACGCCATGACACACACACGGTTCTGCCCCCGGGCGGAAAAAATACATTCACCCACCGCCCCCCGGGACCGAGGTACCGGTCCGGCTCGGCGGCCTGGTCCTTCCATAAAATCCGCCTTCCATCTTCCCTCGTCCCGCGCATTTTCCCATGATGGCTGACACACCGCACTCCGCTCATGGATCGTCCCGACGTTCTCCTGGCACCGTCTTCCTCGTTGGGGCCGGCCCCGGCGATCCGGGGCTACTCACCCTGCGCGCCAAAGAATGTATCGAACTGGCAGATGTGCTCGTTTACGACTACCTAGCCAACCCGCTCTTTCTCAACTATGCCAAGCCCGGCGCAGAAAAGATTTATGCTGGCAAAAAAGCCGGCGATCATGCCCTCAAACAGGGTGATACCAACGCTCTGCTCATCCAGAAAGCGCTCGAAGGAAAAACGGTGACCCGGCTCAAGGGGGGCGATCCCTTTGTCTTCGGCCGCGGTGGCGAAGAAGCGGAAGAATTAGTCGCCGCCGGCGTGCCCTTCGAAATCGTGCCTGGCATCAGCTCCACCATTGCCGGCCCCGCATATGCCGGCATCCCTGTCACCCACCGCGCGTTCAATACCCAACTCACCCTCTTCACCGGCCACGAAGACCCCACCAAAGGGCCCTCCACTCTCGATTATGCGGCCATCGCCCGCGCCCCCGGCACCAAGGTCATGCTCATGGGCGTCGAGCGCATGCGCGCCATTACCAGCCAACCGGTCGCCGCCGGCCTCGACCCCACCACCCCCATCGCCCTCGTCCACTGGGCCACCACCCCGCGCCAACAAGTCATCACTGGCACCATCGAAACCATCGCCGATGAAATCGATCGCACCCAGTTTAAAGCCCCCGCCGTGGCCGTCATCGGCGGTGTCGTCAACCTGAGAAACACACTCGCCTGGTTCGACCTCCGCCCGCTTTTTGGAAAAAAAGTCCTCGTGACTCGCACTAGGGCCCAAGCCGGCGAACTCAGTCACCAACTCGCCGCCCTCGGAGCCGATGTCATCGAGCTGCCAACCATCCGCATCGAAGACCCAGAAGACCGGCTAGGATTCGGTGAATTAGTTCAAGATGCTCACAAATACGAATGGCTCGTCTTCACCAGCCCGAATGGGGTCGAACGTTTCTTCTCCCTCTTTCATAAACTCTACGAAGACGTGCGCAGCATCGGCGGCGTGCGCATCGCCGCCGTCGGCACCGGCACTGCCGCCAAAATCCGGGAAAATCACCTCGGCGTCGA
>JALRGB010000674.1 GCA_023253575.1 Verrucomicrobiales bacterium | reverse complement strand
GTTAGAAAGATCGATCGCCTCCAGAGTCGTCAAATCGTGAGGCCGCATCGAAACAATCTGCTCGCGATTGGGCCGACCCAGCGCCCGCATCAACGGGTCGCTGTTCATCAACACGGCGCGAATCATCCTCGATTCGTTTTTCATCCCGGCCGCCAGCAGTCCGGGCGCCTGCGCGCCCGCCACCTGCGACCACGCATCCAGCGCGGGTACCACCACCGCCGGTTCCCACAATGCGCCACCAGCACCTGCCTCGTCCCCGCCAGCCCGCCAGCGCCAGCCCGCATCAGAAACAACCGACATCCCGGCCCCGTCCTCCAAAACGAACCGAGCCTCAAAAAACAAGCCAGCCGGATTCGGTCCGGCTCCCGCATTCTTCGCCATCACCATGAGGCGGTTGGCGCCAGGCTGCAGCGCCCCAGTCAGATCAACGACCACCATTTGCTCCCAATTTTCGGAACGGCTCACTTCCTGACCGTTGACGACCAGCTTAAATTCATTGTCGCAAGTCATGACGGCGACCGCCCGCGTCACCGGGCCCACCACATCGAAATCCCGCTGCAAAGTGATGACTTCACCAGCCGGTGGCCCAGCTCCGTCCCGGGCCGACGCCCCCCAGATCCACTGAGCCGACAGGGCCGGAGCGGCTTCGCCCGCGGCCGCGTCCCCGCCGCGCGTGAATGGTGCATCAAATCGCGCTGGAGCCGTACCCGTCAGCTGCCAGATAGCATCGACAAATTGTTCGGCGGTCAGCCGTTTGGCCCGCGGCCCGGCGTAGACTGGTGCCTTCTCCGCCGTCTCCGCCGGCACTACCTGAGCCCGGCTTTGATACGCTTGGGAGGTGGCAATCAACGCCAAAGTTTTTTTGAGGTCATAGCCGCTGTCCACCAAGTGTTCGGCGAGGAAATCGAGCAAATCCTCATGCCATGGCTCGCTTTGCATGGCATCGACGGGGTGTACGATTCCCCGTCCCATTAGCCTGTGCCACAAACGGTTGACGATGGTTCGAGTGAACCGACCGTTCTCGCGGTGGGTCATTAACCCCGCCAGTTGTCGAAGGCGTTCGGGCTGGGGGGCTGCCGCGTCGATCTGTCCGATTTCGGGAAAAATCCAAGAGGCTGCGGCCATGCGTCCGGTTCCTTTGTCACACCGAGCGATCTCCAGTTCCCGCTCGGAAAAAATCGCAGCCAGTCCGTACGCCTCGTCCAGTTTCCAACGGTCCGTAAAACTATCATGGCAGGACGCACACTTCATGTTCAGCCCTAAAAACGTTTGCGCCACACTTTGCGCAAATTGGACTTCCACCGTCTGGCCAGCACTGACTTCGCCGCGCCATTTGATGCCACTAATAAAACCGCGGCTCTCGTCCGTCGGCGGGGCAATCAACTCGCGCGCAAATTGATCAAATGGCATGTTACTTAACAACGCCTCATAAAGCCAACGGCTGATCTGCCGGCGACCGCCATCAATATACCCGGTCCCCGCATAATCATTGCGCAACAAATCATTCCAGAACGTCAGCCAGTGCTCAGCATAAGCCACTTTGCCGCTCAACAAAGATTCAATCACCGCCGCCCTCCGGTCCGGCGACGAATCAGCCAGAAACCGCTCCACCTCGTCCGGCGCCGGCAACAATCCCACTAAATCAAGACCCACCCGCCTCAAAAACACTGTGTCTTCCAACGGCTCCGGCCGCGGAAGCCGCTTGTCCGCCAAATACTTGTCAATCAATCGGTCAATCGGATGATCCCTCCCGTCCACCGCCACCGGCAGCTCAGGACGTCTCGGTTTGAGCGGCGGTTCATACGCCGCCGGCTTGAACGAAAATCCTTCATCCCACACCGCCCCGCCGTTCACCCACCCAGTCAAAACCGCCACCTCCGCCGCCGATAAACGCTCACCCTTGGGCGGCATCCGCACATCCGGATCATCACTCACCACCACCTCCAACAAACGACTGCCCATCGCATCACCCACTTTCACCACCACCCCACTCTCGCCCCCCTCCATCAATGAAGCCCGGTCATTCATACTAAATCCACCTTTCTGCTGGTCCCCCGTATGACACTTGCCGCAATGCGTTCTTAAAATCGGCGCCACCTGATGCGCAAAATCAACTGCGCCCCAGCCCGTCGTCGCTAACCCCAATCCCAGTCCCAATCCCGACGCCCACACTACACTCGCAATTATCACCCCGCGCCCCGAAACGGCGAGACGCTGACTGGACCACGACATCACAAAATTCGATCGAATCACTCTCCACCCTAAACCATCCCCGTCCTCACCGCCAACTTTCTCCATCCCCTAATCAAGGGTCAGGGTGAGCACTCATCAAACCACATTCACGCCCATTTTATAAACAAGAAGCGTTTTTTAGACTTTTTGAACGCGTCTAAAAAAACACATGTAAAAAATCGAACAATCCCAGTAAAATGCCACACGGGCGCAGGTGGCGGCGCAAGGGCGACGATAGCCGCACTCACCCAGCCGGCGATTGACAAGCTGGCTGT
>JALRGB010000658.1 GCA_023253575.1 Verrucomicrobiales bacterium | reverse complement strand
GCGCGTTCCACATCGGCGCGTTCGATGGCGCCGCCGGGGCCGGTGCCGTGGAGGCCTGACACGTCGATGCCGAGGGTGGTGGCGACTTTGCGAGCCAGCGGTGAAATCCGAACCCGTTGGACTGGTGGTGCGGTGGAGGGGTGATCTGTGGCGGTGGTTGGGGGTGGGCTGGATTCGCGGATGTGGGCGAGCACGGCTCCTACGGGCAGGGTATCACCTTCGCTAGCGGTGAGGGACTCGATGACGCCGGTCTCGAAGACCTCGATTTCGATGAGTCCTTTATCTGTCTCGACCTCGGCGATGATGTCGCCGCGGCGGACGGTATCGCCGGGTTTGACCTTCCAGGCGACGAGGGTGGCGTCTTCCATGTCGGCGCCGAGGCTGGGCATGGTGAAGTCACTCATGGGGTTGGACGAGGTGGCGGGCGGCGGCGGCGATGGTGGCGGTCTGGGGCAGGGCGGCCTGTTCTAGGTGTTTGGCGTAGGGCATGGGGACCTCGGCGGCGCAGAGGCGTTGGACGGGGTGGTCGAGCTGGTAGAATGACGACTCCATGAGGCGGGCGCTAATTTCGGCGGAGATACCGCCGCTGCGCCATCCTTCATCGACGATGAGGACGCGGTGGGTGCGGCTGACGGATTCGATGAGGGTGGCGTCGTCCAGCGGCCGCAGAGTACGGAGGTCGATGACTTCTATTTCAATTCCTTCTGTTGCGAGTTGGTTGGCGGCGTCGAGTGATTTCCAGAGGCTGGCGCCGTAGGTGAGCAGGCTGAGGTCGCGACCTGGGCGGCGGATGCGGGCTTGGGAGATTTCCACGGGGCCGGCGTCATCGGGCAGGTGGCCATTCATGTTGTAGAGGGCGAGGTGTTCGAAGATGAGCACGGGATCTGGTGACATGAGGGCGGGCCAGAGCATGCCGCGGGCGTCTTCGAGGGTGGCGGGCGTGAGGATGGTGAGGCCTGGGATATGGGCGTACCATCCTTCGAGGCTGTGCGAGTGTTGAGCGGCGAGTTGGTGACCGCCGCCGGTGGCCATGCGTACGACGAGGGGGACGTTGAATTGGCCGCCTGACATGTGGAGCAGTGAGGCGGCTGTATTGATGAGCTGATCGGCAGCCAGCAGGCTGAAGTTGCAAGTCATGAGTTCGACGACTGGGCGCAGGCCGCCCAAGGCGGCGCCGATGCCGGCACCGATGAGGGCGGATTCGGCCAGCGGCGTGTCTCGCACGCGTTCCGGGCCGAATTCGGCGAGCAGGCCGCGGCTGACGGCGAAACAACCTCCGTAGGCGCCGACATCCTCGCCCATCAAGAAGACGCGTTCATCGCGCTGCATGGCTTCTCTGAGGGCCTCACGGACGGCATCGCGGTAGGTCAGGAGACGATTGTTCATGCGGGGGGGCGGTCGGAGTAGACAAAACGGGTGAGCTCGGAGACCGGCTCCCACGTGCCGGCTTCGGCGGTGGCAATGGCAGTCTCCACAGTGTGGGATGCCTCGTCATCGAGACGCTGAACGTCATCAGCCGTGACCAATCCTGCCGACTGCAGGCGGGCCACTAGTCCGCCTATCGGGTCGCGTTTTTTCCAGGCCTCAACCTCCGCCTTGGTGCGATACGCCTCGCTGTCGAACATCGAATGACCGCGAAATCGGTATGTCAGGCATTCGAGCAGGAATGGTCCTGAGCCGTGGCGGACGTGGGAGAGCGCGAGACCTGTGGCTTCCTCTACGGCAAGGACGTCCATGCCATCGACTCTGGACGAAGCGATATCATAGGCATCGGCTTTTTTGGCGAGGTGGTGCATAGAATGTTCTTCGAGGATGGGGGTGCCCATGGCGTAGAGGTTATTTTCGCAGAGGAAGAGAACCGGTAATTTCCATAAAGCGGCGAGGTTTAGGGACTCGTGGAACTCTCCTTCGGCCATGGCGCCTTCGCCGAACACGCAGCAGGTGGCGCGGGAGCGGTGCTGCAGGGTGTCGGCGAGAGCGAGGCCAACGGCGACTGGGAGGCCGGCGCCGACGATGGCGTGGCCGCCGTAAAACCGGGTCTGGGCGTCGAAGAGGTGCATAGATCCGCCGCGTCCGTGGGCGCAGCCTTCTTGTTTACCGAACATTTCGGCCATGATGGCGCCTGGGTTCAGGCCGCGGACGAGGGCGTGGCCGTGATCCCGATAGGTTGAGATGACGGCTTCATCTGAGGCGAGCTGGCTGAGGGCTCCGACGGCGACGGCTTCCTGACCGATCGAGAGGTGGAGGAACCCGCGGATTTTCTGGGAGGCGTACATTTCCACGCAGGCTTCCTCGAAGCGGCGGACGAGCATCATGCGGCCGAGCAGGAAAAGGCCGTGATCGCGGGTTGGGAGGGAGGGGGCGGCGGGCATCTGGATTTTAGTCCTCCAGCGTTGAGGTGTCGCCTTCGGGCTGTCCGGTTTCGCGGGCTTGGAGCAGTCGGCGCATTAGTTTTCCACTGCGGGTTTTCGGTAAGTTCGGGGTGA
>JALRGB010000521.1 GCA_023253575.1 Verrucomicrobiales bacterium | reverse complement strand
AGTCGATGAGCGTGCCGTCGCAGTCAAAGATGAATGCGTCGAAATCGCCGGGGGGAAGAATCAGGGGGAAAGTCCAGAGTTTCAAGGAATGGCGGGAAAGGGTCGAGTTGGATCGGCTGTGATGAATCGGCCTTACTGAATTAGGCGGCTGGTTTAGTGCCGGGCTCGGGCGGGTTTGGAGGTTGTGGTTGGGCGGCGGTTTCGGCGGCGGCTTCGGCTTGCGCGGAGTCGAGCAGTTTGAGTGAGGCGTTGCCGAAGAGGCGGTTGAAGAATCTTTTGGGCAGGCTTTTGCCCATTTCTTCTTGGGCGACCTCGTCTGCGGACTCGGATTTTGCGGCTTCCCAGGCCGGGGCGAAGCCAGGGGCGCGAAGGATCATGCGTTTTTCGGCCCGGGCGAGGATTTCCAAGTCTCGGCCGATTTTGGCATCCGGTTTTTCTGCGAGCAGGCCGATTTTGAGGCGGAGGTTTTCGTTTTCTTTGAGCAGCGATTCCTTTTCCTTTTTGAGCGTCTCCAGCTGGGCGGCGTCTAGGTCGAGTTTATCGCTCAGGTGTTTGCGGTAGCGTCGGAATTCGTTGGTGGTTTTGAAGTGTCCCCAGGCGGAGAGCACGAAGAAGAGGAGGCCGAGGGCGAGGCCCCAGGTAAAGGGAGATTTGGCGATCGCGATCCAGTCCATAGAGGTCGTAGAGGGTGTCATAAGCTGGGTGTTTGTCGTCGAAAAAGACCTATTCGCCAGTTATTATCAGGTTTTAAACGCAATTATCCAATAGAGTTGCTTTTTTTGTAAAAATTAGACTTTTCTTTTCGGTCGACTGTGACGATGATGGCTGGCGACGCATTTTCGCGTTCTTGACTCGTGAGTATGAGAAACCCTTTCGCAGATGACATTTTTGTGAGTCCACCGAGTGGGGCTGGGCTGGAGGCTGGGGATGCTGGTGAGGCATTTCAGGCGGAGGCTTTGGGGGCCTTGGGGGCGGCTGTTCCTGAGGATGGGGGTGGGGTGATGGGGCCATCGTTGGTGGTGACGGCGCCGCGTGCCGGATTTGGCAAGACGCATTTGATTGCGAAATTTACGCGTGGGCTGGCGGGTCGGGCGCTGGTGGTTCCGTTGGTATTTGATTTGGAGTCGCCGCCGCGCTGGGCGGGGGTGTTGTGGGAAGTGGTACGAACGTTGCATGCGGAGCGGAGTCATCGGGCGGGGTTGACGATGATGGACGAGGTGACGCGATTTTTGTTTGCGTGTGGCAACCGGCGTTTGATTGAGGCGGGGGTGATACCGTGTCCTCATCCGGTTGAGGTACTGGCCTCATTGGAGCGCAATTATTTGGAGATGTTTGACTTTGGCGCCGTGAACCAACCCGTGGCGCGGTGGTTTGGCGAGCAATTTGAGGGATTAGCGCCGGCGATGGCGGAGAGATTGGCGGGCGAGGTGGGGGTGGATCCGGGCGGGGTATCGCATTGGTTGCGGGTTTTGTTGGCCTCTGCGCAGGGGGTAGGGGAGGCTTCTGGGCCGCGGCTGGAGGCGTTGCGGTGGGCAGTCAGCATGAATGCCGGAGGAGCGATGGG
>JALRGB010000526.1 GCA_023253575.1 Verrucomicrobiales bacterium | reverse complement strand
GTCGCGACGGCACGGGGCGGGGACGGTGAAGCGGGGCTTATGTGAGGGGCTTTTAGGAGGGTGTTTTGAAAGGCCGTCGTGCCGGCGGCTGGGGCTGGAGGTGTGAGAGTTCCTACGCCTGCTTCTTTCACCTCGGCGGAGGGAGTGGCTGAGATCAGATAGTTGGCGCGTTCCGGGATGACATGACGCACGCCGCCGCGCGGGTCCGGCACGTCGCCATGACGCCGTGGGATCACATGGAGATGCAGGTGCGGCACGGTCTGCCCGGCCGCGGCTCCGGAGTTGATACCGAAATTGAACGCGTCAACGGAGCCCATTGATCGGATGGCAGCGCACACCGGATCGATCGCTGACCACAGCGCCGCCCGTTCATCGTTGCTGGCCTCATCCCAGGATGCGATGTGACGCACTGGCACGATCAAGGCATGTCCGGGTGTGACTGGGAATGAGTCCCAGAGTGCCAGCACGTTTCCCAGGCGCAGGAACACGCGGTCCGAGCGTGGCTGGCAGAATGGGCAGGCGGTGTCGATCATCATTCCAGCTGCCAATTCAACGAGCGGGTGAGATCCCAGGCGTCCAGCGTCTCTACGCGCGCAAGCAGGGCATCCAGTGAGCCCCATGGCTCAAGACGGGCGGTGTCTGCTGCGGCCGCCGTTCTCAGCCCGCGGAACTCATGCCAAACGTGATCAAGTTCATCAGACGGACTACACCCGCACTGACGCCACAGTTCCTCGCAGAGCGCGGGCACGCCGATCTGCTCGGCAATAAAAAATTGGCCCGCTTCAAGCCGTGCGATCAGACGGGCGATTGCCTCCGTCGTGGCCGCTCCTTCCAGCAGCAGTTCCCCGTGTGCCTTGTAGTTGCCGGCATCGCGATAGAGATAATCGAAAACGCAGTAGGCGGTCGGTGCTTTTTTTGCGTTACCGGTGCCGGAAAGCCGACTCGGCGTGGCCTGCTGAAAACCGCCAGTGAAGGTGACCCCTTCACGGGTCGGGATGTTGGAGGAATCAGCGGAGGGGGAGCGAGAGGGAGACATGGGGAGCGATGGACCGCAACCAGGAAAGCGGCTTCAGCGGTATCCGGCAAGTAAATTGGCCGCCGCGTATCTCTCGGTTAAGAATCACGGGGACAGCCCCCTGCGATCCGGACGCCGCATACCGGACCGCGACCCGAGGGATGATAAAACCGGCGACGTGTCGCGCGCACTCCCAGAGGGGCGCACGTCCGGAGCTCACGGCTCGACGTGCACCTTGACGTACCATGGCCCGGGACCGGGGAGGGGCAGTGCGTGGCTGGTGGTGGGGCCGGGGGCGGCGTCGATGGTGAGTTTGGTGGTGCCGTGGGTGATGCGGGACCATGACTGGAGGTCGGGGGAGAGGCTGAGGCTGTATCGTTTGCCGGGCACGCTGGACCAGGAGATGACGAGGGACTGGCCGTCGGAGGAGACGGCGTGGGCGGTGAGGGCGGAGCGGGGGTCGTCGGGTCTGGTACCGGCGGTGAATTCGGCGAGGTTGGAGTGGCCGTCGCCGTCGGGGTC
>JALRGB010000499.1 GCA_023253575.1 Verrucomicrobiales bacterium | reverse complement strand
GCCGGTATCAGTTGGATGAATGATGCTGTTCGGAGCGGCGGTATCGATAATTCCGTTTCCGGACACTTTGGTGAATTCGGCATCGAAGATACGGAAGGCGAAGCCGTCGTCCGAGTGAAATCCGAACGTGTAGGCGCCTGCTTCTGTGACGCGGATCCGGCCTTTGGCAAGCTGGATGAAATCGTTGTCGGTCCAGCGGTCGGCGAGGATGACTTCATCGGGATAGGGCAGGTCATCAACAATGAATCCGGCGCCGTCACCGTGATTGATCACGGGATGGGTGGTGTCGAAGAACAGGCCATCAAAGTCTGGATTTGGTGCTGATTCTATGACCGTCACGGAGCGGGCGACTCCGCTGATCGGGGCGGTGGTACCCCAGAGGTAGCGTACGCCGAAGGCTCCTGCGGTGCCCTCCGGTCCTGAGAGTGGTCCGAGGGGCAGGATGGGTGTTGGGGTGGTGAAGCTGCCGGTGAATCGGACTTCCTTCGCAGCGGTGTCGAGGGCGCTCAGCACATAAGAATAGGTCGAAACTGGAGGAAATGGAGTGGAGGGGGAGTGGGTCACGGTGATGATGCCACCCTCGCTGGTAATGACCGACGGGACCGCTACATCTTTGAGTTTCAAAACAATCGTACTCGTATTAATCTTGTTGGCACCGGTGTCGGCGATGGTAAAGACGACGCGGCCGGGCGTCGGGGTGACGCTGGCGAGGGTGGCCGCGCCAGCGGACAGGCTGATGTTGTCGACCGCCCAAAACCAATCATTAGCGGCATTGGTCAGGCCGAAACTCAACTCCATCGATTTGGCGCCGGCCGGATTTGGCACCGCCGCTAGAATCGTGTCGTTGGTGGAATTGTCGTTTTTATAGTTGGGATCCGCTTCGTTCGAGCTCCAATCGACCACTTTGATTTTTGGTCCTCCGTCAAACGAGACCTCGACGGTTGCGGTCTGGTTGTTGGATCGGTCGCCGTCATCGCAGCATTCGGGTCGCCATGAGGAATCGAATTTGAGCAGCACGGTATTGGCTGGAATCCCAGCGAGGGAGATTTTAGGAGTATTGAGGAAAGAATTAAATCTCCCTCCCTGCTGGACGGGACTGCCGGCATCGTCCCATTCATCCGGGTCAGCGATGGCCACGGTTCCCGTGGCTTTAGTGAATTCCGACCGGCGTTGGTTGTCCACGGTTGGCCACCATTCAATCGTGGCAAAGGCCCAACCCTTCCATTCGCTGCGGCCGAGCCATTGTGTGAAATCATCGGGTGCGGGGTCCGGATCGAAAACTCCTTTGAAAAGTTCGCTGTTATCCACATTCCATCCTGCGGGTGGAATGTTGGTCCAGACGTTGGTGCCAGCACTGGCTTCCTCAATACTGTCCTGCAAGGCCAGATTATTAAAGTTTTCCTCGAAAAGCGGGCCCACGCGGTCGACTTTAATATTGTCGATGGCCCAATACCAATTGTTAACGGCTTGAGTCAGCCCCCATGTAATAACCATGGAAGTGGCAGTGGCCGGGTTGTTCAGCGGGAGAGTGACTTTTTCGTTGGTTTTATTGTCCTCGGTGGCCACCCATTCGAGGATAGTGACGGGTGGTCCGCCGTCATAAGAAACCGTGACGGAGGCTTTTTGATTGTCTTCTGGGCGGAAGGCGGAGTCGAAGATGAGGTTGAGCGAGTTGGCGCGGAGTCCGGTGACATCGATAGCCGGAGTTTTAAGAAAGCTATTAAAGGTGCCGAGTTTGGCGGGGCTCCCTTTGTCGTCCCATTCATCTGGATCGGCGATGGCGACGGTTCCGGTGCCAAGAGTGAAGTCGGCGCGCCTTTGATTTTCTGCGACTTGAGCCCACCATTCTCGTTTGGCAAAACTCCATCCAATCCATTCAGTGACGCCGGCTCCGGCTTGGTTGAGTCCGGCCATGCCGGTATTATCGATGGTCCATGCCGAAGGTGGTGTTTTCGTCCAGACGGCGGTCCCTGCGACCGCGGTTTCATCCACGTTGGGTCCGAGGGGTAGTCCTTCAAAGTCCTGACTGAAAATAGTCTGCCCGTGGGCGGGGCGGCCGGCGAGGAGCAAAATCGCCAAGCTCGTGATAGAGGCAGCTTGCCAAAATACGGCTCCTAGGTACATGTTTCGACGAGGCGAGAGTACACCTAAAATCGATGGATTCATAACTTTTGACGGGTTATTAATGGAGCGCCGGGCCGCTGGGATCGGACAAGAAATGCCAGTCTGGCAAAATCCAGGAAGTTATTACAAGCAAAATCCCCGCTGAAGTGTGGATTCTTGGGTCGATGGTGGGCTGGTCGGTGGCGGCGGTGATCCGGGTGCCAAAGTGGTTGTGGGGAGAACGGTTATGCGCCTTGATGATGGTTATGATCGCTGTGCGCGAGCTTACCAAGTGTTTTGGTTCCCAGGTGGCGGTGCAGGCGCTGAC
>JALRGB010000407.1 GCA_023253575.1 Verrucomicrobiales bacterium | reverse complement strand
CCTGCGCGCCTATGCCAAATGGCTCGGGGTCTGGCCCACCGCCGTCGGCCGGAAAAAAGTCGAGTTTCCCGTCACTGAAACATCCCAACCCGTTCGTACCGCACTGACACGCGAACGCCTCGTCATTCATCGAGAGGCGACCGGAGCATATCGGCTCACCACCGCCGACGGTGGCTCCGCCGGCCCGTGGAAAGTGCGCCTCCTCGGCATCAAACCGACGCCGCCCGCAGGCACCCCCGATGGCGCCGGAGCCGCTCCGCCCGCCGGAACCGCACCCGCACCCGCACCCTCCGGCGGAGCACCCGCCGGAACCGCCTCCGAAACACCCTCGAAACCCACGGCGGTCATCGAGCGCCTCGAAGTCTATCAAACTCGTTTCACGGGCGTACTCACGGGCGATTTGGGACGATCGACTCGTTATCAGGACACGGTGGTGAGCATGATTACCGAGCGGATGCCGGTGTCGGTTTATTATGGGGTGATGACGATGCTGATTTCTTATTTAATCTCCATCCCCCTTGGTCTACTTAAAGCATTGAAGCACAATAAGTTGTTTGACAATGTGACATCGATGCTGGTTTTCTCTGGGTATGCCATCCCCGCCTTTGCTCTGGGGGCGCTGCTGGTGACTTGGCTAGCGGTGCGTCTCGGCTGGTTTCCGGCGGGTGGTTTTACCGGGCATGATTTTGCGGACCGGGATGTGACGGGCAAAATGTTGGATATTCTGTATCATTCGGCGCTGCCGCTGTTTTGTTATACGATTGGTTCCTTTGCTTTCCTCACCATGATGATGAAGAACCAGCTGATGGACAACCTTTCGGCCGATTACATCCGCACGGCGGTGGCCAAAGGGCGATCGTTCAACCAGGCGGTGCGCCACCATGCCCTACGCAACGCCTTCATCCCGATTGCGACCACCCTTGGGCGGCTAGTGACGCTGCTCGTTACCGGATCGTTTCTCATCGAGAGAGTTTTCGATATCAACGGCTTTGGTCTGCTCTTTTACGAATCTGCGATTGACCGCGACTATCCGGTCGTAATGGGCACCACTCTACTCACCGCGCTGCTCATTATGTTGGGCAACATTGTCAGTGATCTGGCCGTAGCCATGGTCGATCCCCGCGTCAAATTCAGCTGACCCACCGATGTTCCGCCCCAGTCCACTCACGCAAAAGCGTCTGCGCCGGTTCCGCTCAATCAAGCGGGGTTGGTGGTCGTTTATTTTTCTTGTCTTCTTGTATGTGCTTTCGCTGGCGGCCGAGCTGCTGGTTCATCACCGAGCACTGGTGGTCAAATATGAAGGCCAGCTGCATTTCCCCACATATGGAGCCATTATTCCAGGCACGGAATTTGGCGAAAAGTATGCGTATGAAACCGACTATCGCGCGCTGCGCGACCGGTTCCGCACCGAGGCGAGTGGCAACTGGGTCCTGATGCCGCCCGTGCCATATGGCCCGCTGGAAAACGACCTGCGCGACGGCTTGGTCCATCCGTTGGCACCCAGTTGGGCCACCGGCCATTGGCTCGGAACCGATCCAACCGGCCGGGACGTGCTGGCCCGGCTCTTTTACGGTTTCCGCATTGTCATGACATTTGCCCTCGTGTTTACGGTGGCCGTCTACGTGCTGGCGACGGCCATCGGCTGTGCCATGGGGTATTTTGGCGGTGGATTCGACCTGATCGGCCAGCGGGTCATCGAAATCTGGCAAAACATCCCATTTTTATACATTGTCATTATTGCGGTGACGCTGGTGCCAGCGGATGTCGCCATGTCGGTGCGGGTCGGGTTGCTCCTGCTGATTCTGGTCGCCTTCTCGTGGGCGGGCGACTCGGCCTTCCTTCGCACCGCCACGCTCAAAGAAAAGTCACGCGATTATGTGGCCGCGGTGCGCTTGCTGGGCGCCAGTCCGGCCCGCATCATTTTCCGTCATATTCTGCCCAACACGGTGGCCACTCTGGTGACATTTCTTCCATTCACCGTGGCCGGCGCCATCAATTCACTGACCGCCTTGGATTTTCTGAATTTCGGCCTGCCTCGTCCCATGCCCAGCTGGGGAGAAATGCTCGAAATCGGCCTAGGAGCGACTCATGCCTGGTGGATCGTCACCTTCACGTTTCTCGCCATCACCGTCGTCCTGCTGCTGGTCACGTTCGTGGGCGAGGCCATCCGCGAGGCCTTTGATCCGCGTCGCTTCACCACGTACCAATAATGTCGACCCCGACCACTGGAACCCGGCCGCTCTGGCCCGCTTGGCTGTCATGGCTGCTGCTGGCCTCTGGCCTCTGCGCCCTGGCCGGATGCGGCGCCCCCGCCGAAAAACCGCTCGCCTACCCGAAGGAACGCGTCCCGCTGCCCGAAGAAGCCATGGAGTTCTTCCGCTCCGAACCGGAATTCTTCGCGTGGTCCAACCCCGCCGACATCCCCAGCTCACTCGAATGGAAAAATGGCGACGAAGTACCGGAATACGGGTCGCCCCAAGCCGTCAAAGGCGGCACTTTCTATTACCTCATCCCAGATTTCCCGCGCACCCTGCGCTTCGTCGGCCCAGACGCCAATGGCGCATTTCGCAATTATATTTTCGACAACAATACAGCCCTGCTCGTCGGCGCCCACCCGGATAACCCGGAACATTATTTCCCCAGCCTCGCCAAAGAATGGGCCATCGGCCCAGACGGACGCACCGTCTTCTTTCGCCTCGACCCCGACGCCACCTACTCCGATGGCGTGCCGATTCGCGCCGATGATTACCTCTTCTGCTTCTACTTCATGCGGTCACCTCATATCGTCGACCCATGGTACAACGACGCTTACAAAACGAAAATTTCTAAGATTACAAAATACGATGATCTAACTATCTCAATTACTCTACCCGAAAACAAACCCGACCTGCTCTACCGCACATCGCTGGTCCGACCAGTGCCTGTGCATTTTTACCGCGACTTTGCCGAAGATTATGTGCGTCACTACCAGTGGCACATGGAACCGACCACCGGCGCCTATCAAGTCCAACCCGAAGGCATCGAAAAAGGCCGGGGCGTGACCATGACCAAGGTTCCCAATTGGTGGGCCGCCAACAAAAAACACTTTCGCTACCGCTACAATCCGGACCGCCTCAACTTCCGCGTCGTCCGCGATCGCGATAAAGTCATCGCCCTATTTAAAAATGGCGAACTCGATATGTACGGCGCCACCGGCATCATTCCCGACGTCTGGTACAACAAATTTTCTGATGCTGAGCCGGCCGTAGCCAGCGGTGGCATTGCCCGCAGTACGTTTTACAATCAGGTACCCCGCCCCAGCTGGGGCATGAGCATCAATTCCATGATGCCCGTCCTCAACGACCGCCATGTGCGCCAAGGACTGCAGTTTGCCACTAACTGGGACCTCGTCTGCGAGAAAGTATTCCGCGGCGACGCCCAGCGCATGCAGACGACCTCCGACGGGTATGTGGCCGTCACTTTTCCCGACGTCAAAGCCCGTCCGTTCGACCCCGTGCAAGCCGCCGCCGCCTTTGCCCAGGCCGGATTCACCGAACGCGGACCGGACGGCATCTTCCGCAATGCCGCCGGCCAACGGCTCAGCTTCACCATCACCACCGGCTATAAACGCCTCGCCGAAGGCCTCACCATCATCCAACAGGAAGCCCGCAAAGCCGGCGTGGAATATAAACTCGAAATCCTCGAATCGACCGCCGCTTGGAAAAAAATCGACGAGAAAAAACACGAGATCAGCTTCGGTGCGAAAAATACGTCTGTGGAATTGTACCCTCGCTATTGGGAGACATTTCACGGCGCCAACGCCTTCAAACCCGATGGGTCGGTACAGACAGAAACCAACAACGAAACCCAGACCAACGACCCTCACCTCAATGCCCTGATTACCGAATACGACCGGGCCTCATCCATGAATGACATCGTGCGCTTAGCCCGTGAAATCGTCGCTTCTCTCCACGAGGACGCCGCTTTCATCCCAGCCTTCACCGAACCATTTTTCCGTACCGCCTACTGGCGGTGGGTCGAGTGGCCAGAGGGATTCCAAGGGAAAACCGCCCGGGCCGCCGATGAAGGCATGGTCTTCTGGATCAATACCGCCACTCGCGATGCCACCCGCGCTGCCCTGCGCCAAGGCCAG
>JALRGB010000325.1 GCA_023253575.1 Verrucomicrobiales bacterium | reverse complement strand
TCACCCCTCAGCCCCAGCCCACCACACTTCGCCCCGCGCGCAAAACGCGTCATCCAATTGTTCATGCCAGGCGGACCGTCACAAGTCGACACCTTTGATTACAAACCGTTGCTAGCCAAACACATCGGCGAAAGACCGGCCTTGGTCGACCGAAAATCGCTGCGCAATACAAAAAACGGACTGATGCCGTCGCCGTTTGCCTTCAAACCGTATGGTCAAAGCGGTAAGTGGGTCAGCGACATTTTTCCACACGTCGGCGAATGCGTCGACGACATCAGTTTTATTCACTCGATGCACACCGACATCCCGGAGCATGCGGGAGCCATGATGATGATGAATGTGGGCGCCCTCCAGCCGAACCGCCCCAGCCTCGGGTCATGGCTCGTCTACGGGCTCGGCACCGAGAACCAAAACCTGCCGGGCTTCGTCGCCATGTCGCCACGGGCCCAACCGCGGTGCACACTGGCCAACTGGGGCAACGCCTTCCTTCCCGGCGCCTGCGCCGGCAGCTACGTCAATATCGCCGCCATGACACCGGAAGCCGTCATGCACAATCTGCAAAATACTCACCTGACGCCGACCGCACAACGAGAGCAAATCGATCTCCTGCGCCAACTAAACCAAACCCACCTCGAGCGACGTCAATACGATCATGAACTGGAAGCGGGTATCGCCGCCATGGAAATGGCGTTTCGTATGCAGGCGTCGGTCCCCGATGTTTTTGATCTGAGCCGCGAATCACCGGCCACCTTAGCCCTCTACGGCGACACCGAATTTGCCAAGGGATGTCTACTCGCACGCCGCCTCGTCGAACAAGGCGTGCGCGTTGTTCAGCTGTCGCTTTCAATCGACGACTACGACATCGCTTGGGACACCGGCCATGAAAACATTGTTGATGGCCATGCCCGGCTGGCGCAGGCCTGCGACCGGGGTATTGGCGCCCTGATCAAGGATCTGAAGGAACGCGGACTTTTCGAAGACACCTTGATCGTCTGGGGGGGCGAATTTGGCCGAGCCCCCACGTCGGAAGGAGCCAAAGGACGCGACCACAACCACTATGGATACACCACCTGGCTCGCCGGCGGCGGGGTCAAGGGCGGTTACAGCCACGGCGCCACCGATGAATTCGGCTGCTCGGCCGTTGAAGATCGTGTTCACGTCCACGACCTCCACGCCACCATCCTCCACTTGATGGGACTGAACCATGAACAGCTCACCTACCGCTACTCCGGCCGTGACTACCGCCTGACCGATGTCTCAGGTCACGTCGTCCACAACGTGATAGCCTAAACACGCTTATGCTAACCCCTGACGCCCGCGAGCGTGGAATGACTTCCCCCACACGCCGCGCAGCCGCGCCCGCGGCATTAGGTTTCTTCATCTTCCTGACCGCCGCAGGCACCTCCACCAGCACCGCGGAAAACGTCAATTTTTCACGCGATATCCTCCCGATTTTGTCGGACACTTGCTTTGCCTGTCACGGTCCTGACGCTGGCAGCCGCAAAGGAGGCCTGCGGCTCGACACCCGCGAAGGGGCCTGCGGAGAAGGCGACAGCGGAGCTCCAGCCATCGTGCCCGGTCACAGCACAGACAGTGAAATGATCCGGCGCCTCCTCTCGTCCGATCTGGACGAGAAAATGCCGCCACCCACGGCCAACCACCAGCTTAGCAGCGAGCAAATCAGCCTGCTCCGCCGCTGGATCGATGAGGGCGCGCTCTGGGGCGGTCACTGGGCCTTCGAGCCGCCACATCCTCCCGCCGTACCCACCACCTCGCCGG
>JALRGB010000280.1 GCA_023253575.1 Verrucomicrobiales bacterium | reverse complement strand
AGGAACCTTGGTCGTCCAGAACACCGGACCGGTGGACACCTCCGGACCGGTCCTGAATTCCATCTCTGCCGACAAAACAACCGTCGACATCACAGCCGCCAGTCAGGACGTCATCATCACCGCCACTCTGGAAGACCCGTTCGCCGGCCTCGCCAATGCCTACGTCGCCCTCTACAACCCCAAAGGTGAATATTTCTACTACACGTTCCTCTTCGACCAAGGCAGCCCACCATTTCCCACCGCCGCCGTGACCGCCAACGCACGCGTCACCATCCCCAAATTTCTCTCCCCAGGAACCTACCAGTGGCAGCTCGTCACCGGCGATGGCAATGACCAATACAGCAAATATGGAGGAACAGACCTTCCGTTCCCCAGTCCCTTTACTGGAAATCTGACCGTCGAAAACACCGGCGTCGTCGATATGACCCCACCACAACTGACTTCCCTGACCGTCACTCCATCAAACCTCAACAGCAACTTGCTGCCCACCACCATCACCGTCACCGCCATCGCTTCGGATGATACGGCTGTCGTCGCTGCTAAAGTCCTCCTCAATGACGAGTCCACTTCCTTTCCGCTCACCCAAACCAGCGGCACCGCCAGCAATGGCTCGTGGACAGTCGTTCTCAACATCCCCTCCGGATACCCCGCCGGCTCCTACTCGCTGGGCGTCATCCTCGATGACAGCGTCGGCAATACAAGCCGCTACGGCGGTACTGAGGCCACTTTCCCACGCCTACCCCCCGGCTCCACCCAGACACTCAACATCTCCACCGGTATTCCAGATGCCTACAGTACATGGCGCGCCCAACGCCCAGCCCTCGCCGGCCCCGACGGCCAGCCCGAAGCTGACTTCGATGGCGATGACCTGCCCAATGCCGTGGAATTCCTCTGCGGAACTGACCCCCTGCTCAACAGCAATCCAGACGGCCCTGACCCTCTTAAATCCCGCGCCCCCTCCTACTCGGTCACCCCCACTCACTTCCAAGTCGAATACCAGCTCAGCGCAGAAAACGCCGCTCTCGGGTCAGGAAATTCCCTCAGCCTCCAGCCCCAGTCGAGTCCAAACATGGCCGCCACTTGGTCAAACCTAGCCCCTGTCCCCGTCACCAATGACTCCTGGCGCGCCTCCACTCCGCGCGAAGCCGATCAGCCCCGCTTCCTCCGATTCGTCGTCCTCCCCTGAAATCTGCTTCCACGAGGCAGAAATTAAATCATCAGCCTGACACCAGCCTCGCCCCCGCCGCCCCGGCTTCATGACCGGGGCGCACGCAGGTCGCGCAGCAATGCTTGGACTTTATCCAATGGCAGCGTGTTAATGACATCGGATTTCGTCAGCCATCCTTTGCGGGCGATGCGCACTCCATGCCACAGAAAACCAAGATCTTCTGTGCTGTGAGCATCGGGATTAATCGACGTCCGCACGCCTTTTTCTCGGGCCATCGCCCACCAGCGCCAGTCCATGTCCAGCCGCCATGGATTGGCATTAATCTCAATAATAGTCCCGGTCGCCGCACACGCCTCAATGACCGCCGGAATGTCCACCGCATACGGCTCGCGCTTTAACAGCAACCGGCCAGTCAAGTGCCCGAGCATCGTCACCATCGGGTTCTCCACCGCCCGGATCAACCGCTTCGTCATCTCCACTTCAGAAAGCGAAAAAGCCGTGTGCACACTCGCCACCACATAGTCAAGCTGCCCCATGATCTCGTCAGAAAAATCGAGTGATCCATCTTTCAGAATGTCGACTTCGCTTCCAGCCAGTAACCTAAACGGCCCATCCGTGGCCGCCTGCGCGGCAAATTCTTCATTGAGCGCAGCAATCGCCGCCACTTGGGCCAACAGTCGGCTTTCGTCCAGGCCGCGAGCTTGAAAGGACGACTTGGAATGGTCGGCAATTCCCAGATATTCAAGACCAAGCTCACGCGCTGCCGCCGCCATTTCTTCTAGAGTGGCCGTCCCGTCACTAGCCGTAGTGTGATTGTGAAACGCCCCCCGAAGCTGGGCCAGTTCCACCAGCCGGGGTAGCTGACCCGCCGCCGCCGCCTCAATTTCACCGCGGTCTTCCCTCAACTCAGGGGCAATAAAATCGAGACCAAGAGCTCGATACAGATCCGCTTCCTCATGCAACGGCTCCGGACACCCCTCCAGTCGATACTCATTCAATGACCACCCGCGCTTGAGCGCCCGCGCCCGCAATGCCACATTATGCTCTTTACTGCCCGTAAAATAATTCAACGCCGTGGCAAACTCCGCCTCCCGGACCGCCCGCACATCACACTGACACCCGCTGGCCAACCGAAAACTGGCTTTGGTCTCACCCCGCGCCAAAACCGTCGTCACAAACTCTTGGCTGGCCAAGTCCGCCAGCAAAGACGGTCCATGCTTCGTCACCACCACAAAATCCAGATCGCGCACCACCTCACGGCCACGTCGAAAACTGCCGCACACCTCAGCCCGGGTCACTCCCTCCTGTGACCGCAACCACCCGAGTATCAGCTCCACCGAGCCCGCCACTTGGTCCATGCGGAAAACTCCCGCGTTGTGCTCGCGATACGCCAGCCCATCAAGAATCTTCTGCGCCGTCTTCACCCCAAATCCAGACAACTCAGCCACCGCCCCAGATTCACACGCCGCCTTCAACTCCACCAGATTGCCCACCCCCAATTCATTGTACAAAACAGCAATCTTCTTCGGCCCGAGTCCGGAAATCTCAAACAACTCAAACAGGGTCTCCGGAAATTCGGCCCGCAGCTTTTCATAAAATTCAAGCTTCCCGGTCGTCGCCAGTTCATACACTTTCTGCCGCAAGGCCTCGCCCAGCCCGGGTATCCCCTCCAAATCATTCGCCCGCGCGCGCGCCATAATGTCACCAGCATGAGAGGCCACCGCCTCCGCTCCATGACGATAAGCCCTGATTTTAAAGGCATTCTCCCCCTTCAACTCCAGTAACAAAGCCGTTCTTTCCAGTGTCTCAACAAGCGCTTCTCGCGTGATCATCACCTACTGTGGAGCACAGAATCCACCACGCAAGAAAACAGCCTGAACCAGAATCCCATTGCTCTTTGCGCCAATTGCCGTCACTATTAGGTAGTTTACCCGCTTCGCCATGATTCCTCGCCCCCTTGCCCCAAAGCCAGTCCGCTCCCTGCTCGCGCTGCTCGTGGGAATCCTCCTCTCGCCCACCCTCGCCGAAGCCCGCCCCATCACCAATATCGATACCGATGGCGATGGCATTCCAAATTATAAAGATAACAACATCGACGGCCCCGGCGAAACCGTCGCCGGCTTAACCCGCGACTCCCTGCTCAACTGGCAGGACGCCGACATGGACGGCGATGGCCTCGCCAATGACGCCGCCACCGAAATCGACATCGACGCCGATGGATGCAATGACGACGATCCCGAAGACAAAGATATCGACTGCGACTTCAAAAAGAACAACGCCAAGGCCGAAAAAGATATCGATGGCGATTTTAAACTAGACGACGCCGTCGGTGAAACCGACATCGATGGGGACGGTCTGCTCAATACCCAAGATAGCGACATGGACGCCGATGGCCTGCGCAATGGCAAAGATCGCAACATGGACGGCGATGACATCGTCAATGGCCGCGATGGCGAATTGGACACAGATGCCGATGGTTTGGTGGATTCCGCCGACGAGGACGACGACGGCGATGGCATCCTCGACCGAAAAGACCGCGATGACGATTCCGACGGCGATCCCGATTACAAGGACACCACCTAC
>JALRGB010000469.1 GCA_023253575.1 Verrucomicrobiales bacterium | reverse complement strand
TGGAGCGCGACGACTACACGGTGGAGCGAGTTTTTTTTGAATCGGCACCTGGCTTTTATGTGACCGGCAGCCTTTATCGACCGAAGTCGGGCGTCGGTGGAGCTGGGGTGACGGGGAGGCGGGCTGGGGTGTTGTGTCCTCATGGTCACTGGCCGGGTGGACGGTTTATGGAGGAAGGGGAGGCTGGGGTCAAACGCGAGCTGGAGACAGGGGCGGAGGTGTTTGCCGAGGCGGCCCGCAGTCCGTTGCAGGCGCGTTGTGTGCATTTGGCGCGCATGGGGTGCGTGGTCTTTCATTACGACATGCTGGGGTACGCTGACAGCGTGCAGATTGGCATGGACGTTGCGCATTTGTTCAAGTCGCAGCGTCCCGGGCTGAATGGTCCTGACGATTGGGGGTTGTTTTCGCCTCGTGCGGAAGGCTGGTTTCAGAGTGTGATGGGGCTACAAACGTGGAATTCCATTCGTGCGCTGGATTTTCTTTCCTCTCTGCCTGAGGTGGATGCCCGCCGCATTGGGGTGACTGGGGCCAGCGGTGGCGGAACACAAACATTTTTGCTGGGGGCGGTGGACGACCGTCCTGCCGCGTTGGCGCCGGCGGTCATGGTTTCGACGGCGATGCAGGGGGGCTGCACGTGTGAAAACGCGAGTGGCCTGCGGGTGGGCACGGGTAATATCGAGCTAGCGGCGCTTTGGGCGCCGAAGCCGATGCTGCTGACTTCGGCGAATGACTGGACGCGTGAGATTTCATCGAAGGGGTTTCCCGAGCTTCGCGGGCATTGGGAGAGACAGGGAGGGCCGGGCCGGATTGCGCTGCATGACCGCACGGAGTTTGGCCACAACTTTAACGCGCCGAGTCGGGCCGCGATGTATGCGTGGTTTAACCAGCATCTTGGTTTAAACCTGCCGGTGCATGCTTTGGTGGAGAAGGACTTTCGTCGTTTGAGCCAAGCTGAGATGACGGTGTGGACGGGTGAGTATCCGCCTCCATCGGGTGAGGCGACTGGCCTTTCGCTGGAAAAGCGGGTCTTGAAGTGGTGGCGAGAGGATGCGGAAACCCAGTTGGCCGGGCAGCCGGAAGTGGCGGCCGCTGGCTGGCGGGTTGTGCTGGGTCGCACGGTGGAAGAAACGGGTCGGAATTTCGGATGGGAAGCGGCGGCGGTGACAAAGGTAGACCATGGTGATTACACGGAACATCGTGGTCCCGTTGTGAACCTGAGCCACGGAGAGGAGGTGCCATGCACGTTCCTGTACCCCAAAAATTGGAATGGCGACGTGGTCGTCTGGTTAGACGGCTCCGGGATACCCTCACCCGGCGCGCTGGCCGAGGTCCGGGCCGGGCGCGCCGTTGCGCTCTCCCCGCTCTTCGCTCCCGGTCTCGATCGGAATCCGCTGGTGCAAAACCCCCGGGAATCCGCGGCCTACACCTATGGCTATAACCATTCGCTCTTCGTCCGGCGCGTGCATGATGTTCTGACTCTTATTGAGTTCTGTCGAACGCGGGATCAGTATCCGGCGGCTTCCGTGCGGCTGACGGCCCGCGGTCCACACGCCGCAGTCGGCGTCGCCACGGCTTTTCTGGCGCGGGACGTACTGGCTGGGGCGGACGTTGAACCGACAGATTTTCTTTTTGCTGGGGCGGTTGATTTCCAGGACATCCGGTTCCTGCCGGGTGCTTTAAAATACGGTGATTTGCCCGTCTTGCGGCGGCTGGCGGGGCTGCCATGAACGGGATGGGGCCTGGTTATGGCGGGCTGGTGGGGGCGGTCCCCTGAGGGCTGGGGCGCCCGCGTTGCCCATAGATCCAGAGCACAGCGCCGGTCAGCGCCAGCACCGCGAGTGGCACGAGACCGCTTTTGAGGGTCTCGCCAATCCATGGTAGGTATTCGTCCCGGCGCACTGCCCGACTCGCCCGCGTGAATCCTGCATACATCCCGATCCCAAAAATCCAGCCGGCATGCAGACCGATTGGCAGCCAGAGCGACCGCGTGCGCAATCGAGCCGCACCCAAAACCCAGCCGGCCAGCCAGAGCGTGGCACATTCTGCCAAGAGGAAGTTGGCATTGCCGAAAACCATGAGAATTTCCCCCACGAGCCAGAATCCAGTGCCCGCTTGAATACCATCGCGAATGACCAGCTCGGGCGGAGCCTGCAGGAAATGAACCGCCGCAAAGACCGTGCTGACAAAAATGAGTGCCGCTCGCGGCGGCCAGACGCGCAGGACCAATCCGAGCAAAGCACCGCGAAAAAACAATTCTTCCATGATGCCGGCCCCGGCCGCTCGCATCAGTGAATCCTGAATCACCCCGCCGACATCGACGTTTTTCCGCCACGTAAAGATGCCGGCGGACACGTACCCGCCGCCCATCGCCAGCAACAGGCCGGCGCCCAGAGCGAAGCCGATGGCTAGATCGCGCGCCCGCACGGGATTGGGCTCGAGCCCGAGGGCGCCGCGTTTGAGCCGCAACAATCGCATGGCCGGCCACAAGCAGAGCAGGGCCGCCACCAGCATCGCTCGGTTAAAGACGCGGGTGAAATCGGCGCGTTTAATGCTGTCGTGCCAGGATCCAATCACGGGGGTCCGTTCCAGTCCGGATTCCGCGGTCCAAGCGGCAAATCCTCTGGCTGCCTGCCAAAGCCAGGGGGCTAGAGCGGCTCCCAGCACGAGGGTGGCCACGAAGTATCCGGCGATGATCCATGGCGCCGAAAGCCGTGCTTTGCCAGAGTGTGGGGTATCGAGTGGAGCGGTGGGCATAATACGGGAATCTGACGGCGGCCGGACGGCGGCCGGCCGGTCGGCCGGCCTTTGGACCCATCGATGACATGATGTCGATCGCAAACGACAAATCGATGTGGACGGCGGCCGACTGGCAATTGGGCAATGACAAACGGGATGGGCGGCCCTACTGCAGGAGGGAGGCGGTGCCGGTCACGGCCGTTTTGCTTCTATTTTTGTCGGTATGAGTTGTATTCGCGTTTTTTATTTTGTGATTGCTGCTGTCTGGGCGCTGCCATTGGGCGCGGCCGGGCCGAATTTCCTTGTTTTGGTGGCGGACGATATGCGGGCGGATGCGATTCATGGGCATGGGGGAGCGGCGGCCCTCACGCCGGTGCTGGACCGTCTGGCGGCTACTGGTTTTTCATTTCGCGAAGCGCATTGTATGGGATCCAATTCTGGGGCCGTCTGCATCCCCAGCCGGGCCATGATGCTAAGCGGACGGCCGCTTTTTGCGGTGAAGAACGACCTTACGGGTGAGACGACGTTGCCCGAGAAACTGGGAGCTGATGGCTATGAGACGTTTATAGCCGGCAAGTGGCACAACGGCAAAAGCTCGTGCGAGCGCAGTTTTGCTTCGGGTGAGGCCGTTTTTCTGGGCGGCATGACGGATCAATTTCATCCGCTGTTGGCCCCGCTCAAAGATCATCGGCTGGGGACGGCGAGCCGGAGTGAGAGCTTCTCGACCGATGCCATTGCTCGCGCCGCAGTGGAATTTCTTTCCGATCGGGACCGTGATCAGCCGTTTTTTGCCTGGATTAGCTTCACTGTGCCGCATGATCCGCGCACTCCTCCGACCTCGGTTGATCCCGGGCCGTCCGTGGCCGCGGTCCCTGCGGGGGCGCCCCCCAGCCGGTGGCAGCCGCGCTATGACCGCCCATTCGCAAGCCTGCACGACCCGGCCACCCTGCCTCTTCCGGAAAATTTTCTGCCGCAACATCCTTTCGACAACGGATGGCTGATGGTTCGGGACGAGCAGCTGCTCGCTTGGCCGCGCGAGCCGCAGGCGGTGCAGCGCGAACTGGCAGCCTATCACGGACTCATGACGCATTTGGACGCCCGCATCGGCGACATCCTGGCCGCGCTGGATACTTCCGGAGAGGCAGAGGAGACGTACGTTATTTTTCTCTCGGATCATGGCCTCGCTCTTGGCAGTCATGGACTACTGGGAAAACAAAACCTCTATGAGCACTCGATGCGCGCTCCTTTGATCATTCGTGGGCCCGGGGTGCCGGCAGGCAAGGAGTCGGCGGCTCTGGTCTATCTGCACGATTTGAAGCCGACCATCGAGGAACTCGCGGGCCGTCCGGTCGCCCCGCTTTCTCCGGACGAAACCGCAAGCCGGAGTTTGGTGCCGTGGTGGCGGGAGCCGGCGGCCGCGGCCGCGCGAAGTTGCCTTTTGCTCGCCTTCACCGACACCATGCGCGCGGTCCGCACTGACCGCTGGAAACTGATCCGCTACCCGCAGACGGATCAATCCCAGTTATTTGACCTCGTCGCTGATCCGCACGAGCGTCACAATCTCGCTGCTCGACAGCCGGAAGAGCTCGCCTCCCTGCGCCAGCGGCTGGAAAATGCCCAGCGCGCCGCTGGAGATTCGCTCGGCTGGACCGCTGATGCCGTGCGCCCTGCCTTTCTCGATCTTACCGGTCATGCCCGCGATCCCTTTGCCGGGCGTCCGTGGGATGCTCCGCCACGCTGACCCACACCTTATTACCATGACCGAATACGAATGGCGCGAACGCACCGATCAAGGAGCACGATTTTTTTGGGCCGGGCGGTTTGCCCGCCAATGGAAAATTGAGACCCGGCTCAAGGATGAACTTGTTTGGACTACCCTGAGTCCGCCCTATGAACCGTCTGTGCTGCAAGCCTTGCGCGACGTGCTCTGGGCAAAATACCAGCGACGCAAACTGCCATTCGAGGTCGTGCATGAAATCGATTGCCAGCTCCCTGAAGAAGCCCGCCTGACCACCGACCAAAAGGGCGGGGGTCTGACAAAATCACGGCGCGCCGACGCCGAGTGAATCCCGGTCATGACCACGGCAGAACTGCAGCTTCTCGATCAAACGCACCTCTGGCATCCCTTTACGCCGATGGCGGAATGGTGCGCGCCCGGTTACCAGCCGCTCGTTCTGGAACGTGGCGAGGGCGTGTGGCTCTACGACACCGAAGGACGTCGGTATTTTGATGGTAATTCTTCGATTTGGACCAATCTCCACGGTCACTGCCACCCGGTCCTCACCGCTGCCATCCGCGAGCAGCTCGACCGGGTGGCTCATGTGTCATTTCTGGGTGCCACGCACGAGCCGGCTGTCCGGTTAGCCGCCGAGCTGGTCCGCCTTTTTCCTTCCGGCACGCTGACGCGCGTCTTTTTTTCGGACGACGGTTCGACGGCTGTCGAGTGTGCTCTGCGCCAGGCGTGGCAGTATTGGGAGTGGATGGGCCAGCCGCACCGCCGCACGGTGGCTGCTTTTGCGCAGGCCTACCATGGGGACACGCTGGGGGCGGCCTCGCTGGGAGGGATTCCCGCCTTCTCCGGCACCGCCGCCCGTCTGGGGCTGCCTGTCCTTCGCCTGCATGATATCGATGAACTCGAGGCGCTGCCGGCGGCCGACACGGAAGCTCTGTCGGCCATCATTATCGAGCCCCTGATTCAGGGGGCTGCAGGTCTGCGACTCTGGCCGGCTGGCATGCTGCGCACCTTGCGCGACTGGTGCGACCGCCATGGGGTGCTGCTGATTTTTGACGAAGTCATGACCGGCTTCGGCCGAACGGGGAAAATGTTCGCTGGCGAGCACGAGGCCGTGACTC
>JALRGB010000468.1 GCA_023253575.1 Verrucomicrobiales bacterium | reverse complement strand
GAATTTCTGCATCAGATAATTCTCTTCGTTGGTGCAGCGGGCGGAGGAGATACCGGCGACAGCATGACCGCCGTGATCGGATTTGATGCGGGTCAGGTTTTCGACGATGTGAGCGTATGCTTCTTCCCAGGTCGCGGGTTGCAGACGGCCATTGACGCGAACCAACGGCGAGCGCAGCCGGTCCCGATGCTTGACAAACTTAAAGGCATACCGGCCTTTCAAGCAGGTATGGGCGTGATTGACTTCGGAGTCGAGTGGCGCCTGGATACTGAGAATTTCATTCCCTTTGGTGGCGACATTTAAATTGCAGCCGACGCCGCAGTAGGTGCAGACGGTGCGGGTTTTACGGCTGGCCTCGATGGATTTCGACTGAAAGACATCGCTGATGGCGGAGGTGGGGCAGGCTTGGGCGCAGGCGCCGCATGAGACGCACGGTGACTTTTCGAAGCTGGTATCTAGGCCTTTGATGATGCGGGCATTGAAGCCGCGGCCGTGCATCGAGAGCACGAATTGCCCTTGGATTTCGTCGCAAGCGCGCACGCAGCGGGAGCAATTGATGCACTTGGACAGGTCCGAGGTCATGTACGGGTGCGACTGATCCTTGGCGCGGTCGAGGTGGTTGGCGCCGGCGGGGTAGCGCACGCCGCGGATACCGACTTTGGCGGCCACAGTTTGCAGTTCGCAGTTGCCATTTACTTCGCACGTCAGGCAATCGAGCGGGTGGTCAGTCAGCACTAATTCGACGATATTGCGCCGCAGTTTCTGGACTTTCGCTGACTCGGTGAAGATGTGCATGCCGGGGGCGAGCGGCGTGTGGCAGGCGGCCACGACCCGACGAGGGCCGTCTGGTTGTAGGGCGACTTCCACGGAGCAGACGCGGCAGGCGCCGTAGGGGGCGAGCTGGGGGGCGTCACAGAGCGTGGGCACGTGTCCGCGGCCGCGATGGCGGTCGACAAACTTGAGCAAGGTATCCCCTGATTCGATGACATGCGACTCGCCGTCGATGGTGGCGCTGATGGTGGAAAGATCCTGGACCATGGTAGAGTGGGGGCGTGGGGCTAGGATTTGAAAAAGGAACGCAATTCCCTGTCAAAATAATGCAGGGCATTTTTGATCGGCAGCGGCACGCCGCCGCCGAGGGCGCACAGGCTGGTTTGTTCCATGGTGTCGAGCAGGTCGTTGAGTAATTCGGGGTCGATCTTGAAGTTTTCGTCTTGGCGGGCTTTGGCGACGAGTTCGTGGCCGCGGGTGCTACCGAGGCGGCAGGGGAAACATTTGCCGCAGCTTTCATCTGCGGTGAATTGAAACAGGTGCTGAATGTATTCAATCATGGGCAGTGATTCCGGGATGCTGACGACTCCGGCGTGGCCCAGGAGAAATCCGGCCTGCTTGAAGCTTTCGAAGTCTACCGTCAGGCGATCGATTTGATCCACCGGGATGATGCCGCCGAGCGGACCGCCCACCTGTACTGCCTTGACGGCGGTTTTAAAGCCGCCGGCGAGGGCGATCACCTCTTTCAGCGGTGTGCCCATGGCTACCTCATAAATCCCCGGACGAACGAAATGTGAATCGAGGGAAAGCAGCTTGGGACCACTGCTTTGTGCTGTGCCAATGCCGGCAAACCCTTTGCCTCCGAGCGTGAGGATGGCATGCACATTGGCAAAGGTTTCGACGTTGTTGACGATGGTCGGTTTGCGGAACAACCCCTCGACTGTTGGAAACGGCGGGCGGACGCGCACTTCGGGGCGTTGTCCTTCGATGCTCGACAGTAGGGCGGTTTCTTCACCGCAAATGTAGGCGCCGGCGCCCTTAATGGTTTTGAGGGTGAAATTGAAGCCACTGCCGAGGATATCGAGTCCGAGTAATCCGGCGGCGCGCAAGTCTTCGATGGCTTCGTTAACGATGCGGATGGATTCCGGGTATTCGGCGCGGATGTACAGGATGCCGATGCTGGCTCCGGCGAACCATCCGGCGACCATCATACCAAGCAGCACGCTGTGTGGGCGATGTTCCATCAGGTATTTGTCGATATAGGCGCCGGGATCACCTTCATCAGCATTGCAGACGATGTATTTTCCGTGACCGGCGGCCTCACGGCACGACTGCCATTTGAGGTGGAGGGGGAATCCGGCGCCGCCGCGTCCGCGCAGGCCGGAGGCTTTGAGTTCTCCCGCGAGCCAGTCGCGATCTCGGGTCAGCAGTCCCTTGAAGGGGGCGTAATAAGCGTCAATGCCATGGAATGGGGCGGTCAGCTGTGGGGGCTGCAGGTGCGAGACAACGTCATACCTGTCTTCAGCGTCTCCGACCCCGCTGGTGAAAAGCTGGGTCAGAGCCGCCTCCGATTGTCCGGAATAATTGCGTCCTTCATACTGAAAGGCCGCCCCTTCATGACAGCGACCCAAACAACAAATATGACCGATCTCCTCAGAGGTGAAATGCCCCCCCATCTGGTCGCGCAGCTGGCCTTGCGTGCCGGCACATAAACAGGCCGATCCATTGCAAAGGAAAACTTTCTTGTGCGCATTTTCTGCTTTCAGAAAATCATAGGAAGACACGGCTCCCAGCGTCACCGCATCGCCAAATAACGACTCCTGCCCCAACGCCCTGACGCTCGCAGGAGATTCAGCGGAGCCAGTGGCTTCAGCCGCCTCCACCATGCGTTCGAACAAGTTTTTTTCAACGCCTTGGCGGTACGATAAATGGCTTAGATTTTTCGACATCGGGGTCCGTAATGCTCCCCAAGTCCCTGATCCAGTCAAGCTGTATGAGCTGGGGGAGGGGGGCGTGTGGGATGATGAGGTTTTTTTGACGCTGGGGCTGGCCTGTTGTATGCCGGGTCGACTTGTGTCTTTATGATCGCCATCTTCCGCGGTATAGGTTTTTTCGTTGTCGCCGCCGCAATGCTGTGGTCGGTGTAGGAGCTGGAGGCAAGCGGGCCGTACGTGCTGTGACTGGCATCACCGTCCTCATCCCAGACCGGCTTCCGATAGAAGTTTTTTCATTACCACCAACCATGTCCACTCCACTTCTCGATACCATCCGGCGTGCTTTTACTCAGCGCGGCTGGCACTGTGACCCGGTGCCGGGAAGGGAGGTGGTGGAGGCAAGTTTTGAAGCTCATCACACCCGAGTGCGCGTTCATGCTCAAGCTTTTTCAGATATTAAGGCCGTTTCGGTAGTGGGATATGCCACTGCGGATGTGCCTGCCGCGCGGGCCGGATTGATT
>JALRGB010000111.1 GCA_023253575.1 Verrucomicrobiales bacterium | reverse complement strand
TCCACTGGCGCAGCGATGCCCAAGAAGGTCTCATGCTCGGTCAAGCCGTCGCTCTCTCCGTCCTCCAAGACTGGAAACTCACCTACAACGAAAATCCAAGCCCCATCAGCTTCCGCGGCTTCAACGGGGAACTCATCACCGTCTAAGTCCCAGTCCGACTATCGCCCCGGTTGTTCCAATCTTGCCCGCAAAGTAGTCCAGCGCCGCCGGGAGTCGGCCCGGCGGACGGCGATCTGCAGCGCTTCTTTTGTTCCGATCAACACCACCAGTTTTTTTCCGCGGGTCAGCCCTGTATACAACAAGTTCCGCTGGAGCATCATATAATGTTGAGTGCTCACTGGAATAACGACCGCCGGAAACTCGCTGCCTTGGCTTTTGTGAATGGTAATCGCATACGCCAAACGTAACTCATCCAGCTCGCCCGCTTCATAACTCGCGGTGCGACCGTCCTCAAACTGCACGTCCACCCGCAACGGCCCCGTGTCCATGCCGGAAATACGGCCAATGTCCCCGTTAAAGACATCCTTGTCGTAATTGTTTCGCGTCTGAATAACTTTGTCTCCCACCCGATAGAGCGTGCCAAAACTCTCCGCTTCCAGCGTGAATTCAGTCGCTTGATTCAACGCCTCCTGCAAGGCCACATTCAACGCCGTGGCGCCCAGCAGACCACGGTTCATCGGCGTCAACACCTGCACGTCCCGCTTCGCCTCCATCCCAAAGCGCTCCGGAATCCGGTCCCGAATCACATGCACCAACGCCGAGGCAATCTGCTCCGGCGTCTCACGCTCAATAAAAAAGAAGTCGGTCAGCGATCCGTCAGCCGGCGGTTCCACATCGGGAGGCACGCCCGCATTGATCGCATGCGCCGCCGTAATAATACGACTCGTCCGCGCTTGGCGGAAAATTTCGGTAAGCCGCGAAACCGCCACCGCCTTACTGGCGATGACGTCGGCCAGCACGCGCCCCGGCCCCACCGAGGGCAGCTGATCCACGTCGCCCACCAATATAAGATGCGCCCCGGTGGGCAGCGCCTTCAGAAAGTGCCAGAGCAGCGGCGTATCGATCATGGAGGCCTCATCAAGGACAAAGAGCGTCCCCTTCAGCGGCCGGTCAGCATCACGCCCCCATCCCTTGGCCGGCTGGTATTCCAGCAGCCGGTGCAATGTTTTCGCTTCATGGCCCGTGGACTCGCTTAACCGCTTGGCCGCACGGCCGGTCGGAGCCGCCAACACAAAGGCCACTTCCTTGGCTTCGAGTATGAGCAACAATGAATTAAGAATGGTCGTCTTGCCGGCAAACGCCTGCCGCGATGCACCCCACCCCAGAATCACTCCGACCTGCTGTTCGGGCCCGTTCATCCACTCCACGGACACGTCGACCACGCCGCCCGAACCCTGCGGACCGACCGGCTCACCCTTGGCCGGCAACACCCCCGCACTGGACAAGGCGACCCCGTCCACGCTGAGCAGGCCACCCGCCTCAGGGGCTGGTGTCTCGCGCACCACCGCCATCGTTTGATTCGGTCCCATCGTGACCAAGAGCCATGCCCCGGGGTCGCTCGAGAGGCGGAAGAACCGGAGCCCGCCATACGCCGTCGTGATCCCGATCTTGCCATCGACCACGTGTCGCGCTCCGGCAACGCTCACTGGGCGTCCGAGATCGATCGTCCACGCCAAGGGCGCGCCTTTCGGCCCGGTTGCCCGCAGGACGTTGGTCGCGTCACCGGCATCCACCGGTGATCCAGACTCCATCACCCGACCACGAAGATCGAAGCCGCGTTGCAGTCCGCGCAACGTCTCAGACACCGTACGCGCCGCCGAGGCCACATCCCCCGACGATGCCACCGCCTGCGAGAGCTCACCCACCTGTGTCGTCAGCGTGCTCAGTCCCCCGACCAGTGCACCGTCGAAGGCCAGCAACTGCGTCATTGCTGATCCATCCGGGGTGGCCTCGTCGGCGATGCCGCTGTAGCCGTATGGCGCTGTGCGGACCCGGTCGGACAGGCGCCGCGTCTCCGCGACCAACTCCTCAATCTCTCGCACATCGGCAAAACGGCCAGCCTTTGCAAGGTCCTTGGCAATCTGCTCCAGATCATGCTGCAGGCGGATCAGATCATCGCTGTAGGCGAGGCGGGCTTGCTGGTCTGCATCGCGCACCGCGTTCGCGTTGCGGGTGCCGCGGTATTGCAGCACCTGCGTAAACAGATCGATCAGTGGATAACTGAAGCCAGGTGATTGAAAGACCATGTGCTCGCCCTCCAGACGCTGCCAACACCGGCGTCAACCGCCGCCGCGGCCTACAGGAAGATTTCCGCTCCGCAATAAGGGCACTTCACCAAGCCCTTGCCGGCGAGGGTCAACTCGCCACCGCAGTTCGGGCACGCCGTCGCGTTCTTCAATTTCGCTGCATCAACGCTGTACAACATGCCCGCGTTCCAGTCCACGTACCCCGAGAAGAGGCCGCGCCCCACCAATCCGCGGATGCGCTGCTCGATCTGGTCGCGATTGAGTTTGGTCGCGAAGGAGAGATCGGCGATGGAAACCTTGCCTTGGGTCTTCACCATGTCGAGGATAGCCCGCTGCGCCGCGACCTCCTCCGCCGCCTTGGCCTCCGCATTCCCGCGCTGCACGAAATAC
>JALRGB010000110.1 GCA_023253575.1 Verrucomicrobiales bacterium | reverse complement strand
TATAACGCTTTCCACCACGCACTTTTTTCCCGCGCAGCGAGAGTATATCGCCAACGTGCTCGTGGCCGACGGGAAATTCAAAGCGGTGCACGAGAGTGTCTTGGTCAATGGCGCTGGGTCGGAGGACAACGACAAGTTTGTGCTGAGTGGCGGTCGGCTGCGGCCGGGGACCATTGATTTCAGCGGGCAGCCAGCCGGCACCACCTACAATGTTCGCATTCGCGCCACCGATGCTGCGGATGCCGCGCGTTTTTTGGAAAAATCGTTCACACTCCAGCTGGCCGAGCCGCATGCTCCCAGTGCCGTCGTCTCAACGGCCTCTTCGTTGAGTAGCGGGTTAATCCCAGGGCAGCTGGCCGGATCGCTGAGCGCCATGGATGTCGATGATTTCGATCGTCCTGTTTTCGAGCTGGTGGCCGGCGACGGTGACGCTCAGAATCAATGGTTCCGAATTGATGGGAATGAGATTCGATTGATTTCCGCCCTGCCGGCCGGGTTAGCCGAGGCGCGCTTGCGGGTGCGGGTCACGGATTTGGCGGGTCTTAGTCATGAAACGATGCTGGTATGGCCGGTGATTGAACCCCGGGTTCGGCTGCATGAAGTGCTGGTGGTCTCGACCGATGCTTCTCGTCCGCTCGACCAGTCGGGGCAAGCGTCCGACTGGATTGAGTTGTACAACGAGCTGGCGCAGCCGGTCAATTTGGACGGTTGGCATTTGAGTGATGACGCGGAGGTGCCTGACAAGTGGACTTTTCCTGCGGTGGCGATTCCGCCGAATGGATATCTTTTGGTTTTTGCCAGCGGCACCGGGCTCGTGCCAGCCAGCGGTCCGTTGCATACCACGTTTCGGTTGAGCCAAGGCGGCGAGCGGCTGGTTCTTTCACGCCCGGACGGCATGGTGCTCAGCGACTGGAAATTGCCGGAGATGTACCCGAACGTCACCTATGGGACGCCCCCATCGAGCGAGGAGCCCGCGTTCCTGCGGTCCCCAACGCCCGGAGCGGCGAATGCGCTAGCCGCGCGCGCCGGTCGTAATGAGGTCGGATTCAGCGAACCTCACGGCTTTAAAAACGCGGTGTTTCCGCTCACTCTGACGGCGACCGTGCCCGGTTCCGTCATTCGTTTCACTTTGGATGGCAGCGTGCCTACCGCCGCGAGCCCGGTGTACCAGTCGCCAGTCACCATTTCGCCCGTCGCGGGCACAGTGAAGTCAGGCACCCGCGTCGTGCGGGCCCTCGCGTTTCATCCAGAAGCCGCCTACGCCCCGGTGGCCACCCAGACGTACGTCTTCGTCAATGGAGTCGCCGGTCCGAAAATCGATGGTGTGATCGGACAGTCGAATTTCTTCAATTCTATCCGCAATCATGCCACCTATGGGCCGTTGCTTGATGAGGCGTTTCTTTCGTTGCCGGCGGTGTCGTTGACGATCAATGGATCCGATGGACTGCCGTTTGCCGAGACGCCCAGCAGCATCGAGTTGTTTGATCCCCTAGGCGGGGAGCCGGGGTTCACGATTCCGGCCGGCATTATCCGCAGCGGGACGACTAGTCTTGGATTCGACAAAGGCAGCATGAGCGCGCGGTTCCGCGGGGAGTACGGTGCCACTCACTTGAATTACCCAGTCTACGGCCGCCATCCTTATGATGCCCAAGGCGCTGCGACGGAATTTAAAGAATTGCGGCTCCGGAGCTGCTCGCATGACACCCACTCATGGCAGGGGACCGCGGAAAATCCACCCGTGCCCTACGGATCGCCCGCCATCACCCGCAGTGGCGACGCTCAGCTCATCCGCAACATTTGGATCGAGGACATGCAACTCCGTATGGGCCAACCAGGGAAACACGGACGGATGGTCAACATGTTCGTCAATGGAAATTACTACGGCATCTATCACATCCAAGAACATGCCGATGAAGATTACATGGCGTCCTACTACCCCGGCGGCTCCGAAGAATACCACTTCACCGGCGGCGCCACCACCGGTAGCACGCACGATACCGAATCATGGAGTCAGGTCTGGGCCCAACTCAAATCCTCCCTCGGTAATTACACCGAGGCTCAACGCTGGGTCGATGTCACGAATCTCGCCGATTATATGATTCTGAGCTTCTACGCCGGAAATGATTGGGATTGGTCAACTCAACACAATTGGGGGGCCGCCGGACCGCGCCTGCCCGATCGCGGCGGCTGGAAATTTTTCCAGCAAGATCAAGACATCAGCTTGCAGGCGATCAATGCCGATTGCACCGACCAAGGGGTGCCGGATAATATTTTCCCCGAGCTCATGAGGCATGCGGATTTTCGCGTGCTTTTCCGCGACCGCATTTACAAACATTTGTTTCATGACGGTGTGCTGACGCCCGGGCCAGCCGCGGCCGGTTATGAATTGCGTGCCCAAGAAATCAATTCGGCGATGGTGGCGGAGACGGTGCGGTGGCAGCCGGGTAGCAGTGTCGGGCCGTTGCCGTGGGACCGTGATGGCGAATGGACGGTGGAGCGCAACTACTTGATGAATACGTATTTCCCTCGGCGCGCGACGGTTCAGGTCGGTCAGTTTCGCAGTCGCGGGTGGTATCCGGTGGACGCGCCCGAGATGAGTCAGCGCGGCGGAGCAGTGGCTCCCGGTACCGAAGTATTTTTGACGGCTCCGGCTGGGGCGATGGTCTATTATACTCTGGACGGCAGCGACCCGCGGCTTCCGGGTGGAGCGGTTCATCCGTCG
>JALRGB010000080.1 GCA_023253575.1 Verrucomicrobiales bacterium | reverse complement strand
AGCGTCATCGACGCGATCCACCTGTACGGAGAGGGTCATATCACCGCTGCCGGGAATGCCGGTGTCTTCCAGCGGGGAGAGCCAAGGGGATCCACCGCCGCTTGTATCGTCGTTGGTGAACAACGCCCATTGGGTGGCGGTGGCTGGGGTGGCCGCATTGAAGGCCCAGAGGAACATCAACTTGCCGGCTGGAAGGTAGGATTGCAGGATATTCGCGATGCTGAAGGCAAAGAGACCGTTGGTCGCGGTGATGGTGGTTGACGTGCCGCCGTTGGTCAATCCTTCGCCCACGGGTTTGAAGAGGGCATCAATGGCTGAAAAATTGGAGCTTGAGAGCACGGCGGCGTTGGCCGCGGGATCGTCGAAATAACCGATCCGGATGATGTTTGGGGTGGTCAGGGGGGCGCCGGAAGCATCAGCCAAGACCCGACCCGTATCGCCAAAGTTAATACCAAAAACCGAGAGGGCAGCTTGAGAGGTAGCTGAGCCTGCCAGCAGAAGGGCGGCGGATGCGAGCGCGGAGTAGTTCATGAAGAATCGAGTAGCTTAGTGCAGTTTAAGCGAGAAAATGCCTGATGGAAAGCTGATTAATGGCCGTTGACGGCGGCGGGTTGAGTCAGGTAGCGGTCACCGGACGGTTTGATGGTAAAGGCGGTGCCGTGCGGGAGGGAGGCGGCGGTGGTCTGACCGAGGGTGGTGACGATAGTATCGCGAGCTCGGTCATAAAAGTAAGTCCCTTGGCGGGTGAAAACGCCGCCGGTCCGGCCGTACACGCTGATCAGGTCGTCATACTGGCTGAGATTGGAGTCGGTCAGGCCGAGGGCGGGTGAGGCCAGAGCGGACCCTTCCACTGCGGTGACGGTGGCCAGCGGATCGGACGCCACGACTGGGTTCATGCCACCGACGAAGTTTACTTTTCCCGCATACAGGGGGATTTTGGTGGGGGTGTCTTTGACGTAACAGACCTCCCCGCCGCCAAAAGTGATGGTGCGGGGGCCGCTGCAGTTGAGCAGCATGCCTTGTCCGGGGTAGACGATTTCGTCATTTCGATTCGTGAAAAAATCATCAGCAACGATGGTGCCGGGGGCGGTGCCATTATAAAAAAACTTCCGGCGGCTCCCGTCGGCGTACAACAAGACTACCGAATCATCAAACTGGTTGAGCCCGGCCCCACCTTGAAAAATTTTTCCCAACGTGGCGTGCTTGCGAATCGCGTACCTGAAATTCGGTCCCAGATTAAACCCTGTCGCGCCCAGATTCCCCTGCACGGTGACGGTGGTTCCGGTATTGGAAATAATATCGAGAACCAGACCGGCCCATGGGCCTTCGACGACCTCAAGAAAATGCAGGCTGAACGCGCCCGGAACCCATGTGGCCGCACTCTGGCTCACGATCGAGGTGGCGGCCGCTGTCACACCCGTCGAGATCCCCTGAAATTCTTTTCTCGTTGTCAGGGCACAGGTCCACAGAGAAACGCCGGCCGGCGCTTGAAACGAATAATACCCAATCACGGGAGTGGAGGAGGCCTGGCCGTGAGAGAGGCTAGGGGCAAAAAAAGAAACCCAAAGCGCGAGCCAGAGGCCGACTTTGAGATGGGCAGAGGAGGTCATAATGAGCCGGAAGTGGGAGGGAAAAAGTATGTTTAACCAATGAAAGCTCTCAGGGCAAGAAAAACTACACCTTGCTGACTTCGTCCTTAGGGCCTTCATAATAAGGATACCCAAAGGAAAAAAATCGGGGCCTCAGGCAGTTGCTTCGCCCTCCGCCCCAAGCTCTCCGTCCCTAGGTCTCAGGTCTCAGGTCTCAGCTTTCATCCCTCTGCCCTCATTTGGGCTGGCTGGCTGGCACCTCGAGGCGCACGGGAAACATTAAATCTGACTGACCGCGGTCTACGAGGGATTCTTGGAGTGCGCTGATGGTGCGGGTGACCGGGCCGGAGAAGACGATGGCACCGGCCTTAGTCACGGTGACGGGCTGGTCGGCGTCGAGCATTGAGTCGTCGAGCCACAGGGAGACGGCGAAGTCGCGGCTGGTGGTGAGCGAGATGGTGGAGCCGGTTCTTTCTGCGGTGACTTGATCTCCGGCGGTGGCGTGAGTCAGGTCTGTTCCGACCCAATACAGGCGGTCATGGATCACATCATCCTGATGCCACACAATTTTTGTGGGTCGGGGAGTGCGGGTGAATTTTTCCATGAAGGGGATGGCTGCGCGGTCCTCCAGTTCCATCCAATGGCCTTTGCCTTCGTGAATTTGCACTTGGTGGGCGTAGCCGTCTGGGTCTTGTGAGGCCAGTTCGTCGAGTCGTTTTTGCCATTCGCCGGCGATGGCATTCCGGCGGTAGGCGCTGTCGAGGGCTCCCATGTGCAGGGCAAAACCGATATTGCGCAGCCCGAGAGGGGACGCTTCGTTGGGGTGTCCAGCCATCATGGAGGCTGCGGCCAGTCGGTCAGCCATGCGCGGAGCCAGTTGGTAAACGCCATCGCCGCCAGCCGAATATCCCATCAGAAAGACCCGGTTGGCATTAATACCCTCCAAGACAATCAGGTTTTCGATAATCCGGTCAAAAAAGGCGTCGACGTGACCTTCATGCCAGAGGTTCCACGTATCGGTGGGGGCGCGAGGGGTGAGATAAACGCCTTCCGTTGGTAGGTAAGCGTCGCCCAAACGCAATTGGTTGATCCATTGTTGTTCGTTGACCTGTGGCGGGGCTCCACCACCGCCATGCATCGAAATAAACAAGCTGTAGCCTGCGGCAGGTTTTTCCCCGAAAATTTTGAGGTCGAATTTCATGGTTCGGCCATCTAGCTCGATGCGTTTGGCTTTCATTTCATCGGCTCGGGTCGAGCGGATCCAGGCGGCATGATCTTGCCACAGAAGATCCTGAGCCTTGGCGGCATCCTCCTTGGTCAGGGCGGAGGAAGAGAACGATTCGTTTTTTAGGGGGGGGCGCTGGTCTCGGGGGCGGCCTAGCCAGCCCTGCAGCGACTTGATGGCTGTGTTTGAGTGTTGAGAATCAGGGGGGGCGCCCAGCAGAGAGGCGGGCGCGGCGGCGACGGCTAGGCAGGTGGTCAACGCGAAGCGGAGACAATGAGCGCGATAAGCTTGCATCAAACGATTCAATCAGGCTGGAGCGAGGGTGCAATCACCAAGTGAGTGCTGGCGCCGACCTGGGCAGACGCGCTGATGATGCGCCGCAGCGTTTCGTAGGTGCCGGTTTCACCGCTCCAGAAGTTGTCGGTGGCGGCCCGGTACTTGGTGAGCGCTTCGCGCAGAGAAGATGAGGCGGCTGCGCGGCCGAAGGTTTGTCCGCCTCGGGCCAGCGGGCCATCAGTTTGGAATCTGCCGATGTCGTAGGGACCGAAGCCGCCCGGAGCCCGGCGCAGGGCGGGCGCTTGGGCGTTGAACAGCGACAACGGCGTTGCCCCTCCGGGAGCAACGGTCACGCCTGGTACAGCACCTGTGAGGCGTAGCACAGGCGCGACGGCTTCGCGACGTTGTGCGGAAGGCAGGGGGCTGACGAACGCGCCCGTGCGGCTTACGGCCCGCATCGCCTCGGCGCGAATGATCTGCTCCATGCCGTAGCCGGGAGCGTAGGGAACGCCGCGAACCTGCCGCCGCTGCTCCAGAGGCAGGTAAGAGTCTGAAAAAGGAACGACGCCACCACGCTCATAAGCACGTCGCTGCATGGCCAGCGGGATCGCCGCCGACTTGGTTACGTCCTCGCCGAGCAGCCGTACATAGGGGAGGATTTCAGATGAACGAGCGGCGGAGCGGATCAGGAAGTTCTGCAACTTGTCCGCTACGGTCGAGACCGGACCACCCAAGCCGCCAGGCAGCGGAGCCTTGGTGGGGCTGCTAAGCGCAAACTGAATGGCAGCTTGGATCTGCTTACGTCCAGCTTTGATGGCATCTACGGTGCCTTTGATGATACCTTGGCCGATCGGCTCACCAACTTCACGCTCACTTACCCCAGAAGGACTGTGAATATCCCAGTCACCGAAAATGAAGTCAAGGTACTTATCAACAAGCGACTTACTTCCTTTCTTGAGTGTGTTGCTGTCGGTAGCCCCTTTGACAATACCTTGAGCGATACCTTCGCCAACCTGCTGACTGCGATTGTCAAGCAGATTGGTGCGGGAGCCCGTCTCGAACGAGGCAACGATGTCGTTGTAGACCTCGGCGGGCGATTTGCCCATGAAGGCTTGTTGT
>JALRGB010000073.1 GCA_023253575.1 Verrucomicrobiales bacterium | reverse complement strand
GTTGCCGGATTAATCGCAGGCCGGGGGCGTAAGCGACGGCGCGAGCGAGGGACGGGTCGTTCTGGGGAAAAGTGGCGGTCATGGCCTCGAGGTCGTGGTCGAGGGCGAGGTAATGGGCGACGGCGGTTTCGGTGCCAGGAGTGACCAGCAGACGAGTGGGTTCTACTTGTTTCAGGAAGACGGGCGTGCGGTCGATGAGCCCGATGAAGCCGTCGTCAAAGCGGCGCCAATGAAAAACCTGACCGGAGTCGAGCGTGGCGGCGAGGTCGAAGCGCCGGACGGCGATGGGCACGGTGGGGAGAGCCGGGGTGGGGGCTGGATGGGGAGTGGGCGGCACGGGCGGCTACCGGATGAAATAACTCAGGTTTTCCAATTCCACGGCCAGATCGACATTACTGACCACGATGTTTTCCGGGGTGTCGAGGATGGTGGGGGAGAAATTGAGGATGGCTTGCAGACCGGCCACGACCAGTTGATTGACGACCTGTTGGGCGGCCATGGCTGGGACGGCGAGAATGGCCATTTTGACGTGATGTTCTTGGATGAACGGGCCGAGTTCCTCGATGGGTTTGAGGGGGATGGCGGGCAAGCCGGGGCGTGGGCGTTGGACATCGGCGTCGAAGGCAGCGATGATTTCGAACCCTTCTTTATTGAAACCGCCGTAGCGGAGCAGGGCGGTGCCGAGGTTGCCGACGCCGATGAGGATGACCGGTTGGAGGCGGTTGGTGCCGAGTACGTCATTGAGCACTCGGGCGAGGTGGGACACGCTGTAGCCGAGTCCCCGAGTGCCGAACTGGCCGAAGTAGGCGAGGTCTTTGCGCAGTTGCGGTGGTTTAACGCCGGCGGCGCGGGCCAGTGCCTCTGAGGACACGGTTTCCACGCCATTGTCTCTCAACCGCTGCAGGCAGCGGTGATAGATAGACAGCCGGTAGATGGACTTTCGCGGGATGGCTTCCACGCGCTCGGTCCGCCCCGGGGCACCGGGATCATCTTTCACCGGGTATTTTACGAGTAGGAAGACTCGACGCGTTGAGCGACGTCGAGGTAGCCGTAGTCCACCTCGTAGATTTGTTTAAAGTCGTCCAGAGCGGCCTCTTTCTGACCGAGTTTTTCATGGATGAGACCTTTGGCGTAGAGAACTTCTTTTTTGGTGGAGTCCATGCCGAGGAGTTCTTGGGCGCATTCATTGAGCTGGCGGAGGGCCAAGTCGTAGATGCCTTTTTGTTCGTAGCAGCGGGCCAGCATCAACGTTGAGCGGTTACGAATGTTGGGATTATTTTTCGCTTTTTGCAGTTCGGCGATGGCTTCGCTGAGTTGGCCACCGGCGAGCAGGGCGGCGCCGTATTCGAAGCGCAGTTGCAGGTCGGTGGGGTTTTTCTCCACGCGGTCCTTGGTACTGGCGATCTGGCGGGTGCGGCGAGCGGCGAGCAATTCCTCGAATTCGGCGCGTTTGTGCGCGGCGTCGGGCGCGTCTGGACTGGCTTCCAGTTCGGCCTTGAGGGTGGCGAAGTGTTGGTCATCGACGCGATCGCGCAGGCTTTGCACTTTGGAGGCGAGAGCGGTGTCGGCGGTATTGAGGCCGAAAGCGTAATCGTACCATTGTAGGGCGCTGGCCAAGTCTTCTTTTTGTTCGTAGAGGTCGGCGATTTTTTTGACGACGTTGATGTTTTGCGGGTCTTCGTTGTATTTTTCTCCCCATTCGGCGAGACGGGCGTCGAGTTGATCCGCGGTCATGCCTTTGCGGCTGTCGTCTTCCAGAGATTTGGCTTGTTCTTTGCTTTTGAGCAAGTCGCGCACGCTTTCACGTTGACCCCATCCTTGGCGGGTGATGGATGCTTGGGCATTGGCATTGGTGACGCCTTTGCGGGCTTCGCCGTCGGTATTGTCGACGCGCAGGATGGCGGCATAAATATTGGCGGCTTTCTCCGGCTCTTTATTGAGCAGGTAGTGCTGGGCCAGACGGTGCATGTTTTTCGTATCGGCCGGATGGCCTTCGCGGATGGTTTCGAGCGCGAAGGCGGCGGTTTCCGGCATGTCGAGGGCGATGGCGGCTTCGTAGAGCATGCCATTGACCTGCGGGTTGTACGGGTCATCGACGAGCAGGTCTTCCAATTCTGGCAGGGCGGCGGCCGGTTCTTTTTTGACCACGCCTTGGAGTTTCATGTTGGAAAACCCTCCACCGCCGAGGCCCCCGAACAGTTTTTTAGGAGCGGCGGCGCCTTTTTTGTTGGCGGCCGAGGCTTTGCGCAATTTGCGGCGTCCGTCGAGGTAATTCGGTTCGGCCTTGACGACGGGCAGGAGCAATTGCACGGCGTAGCCCACATTTTGCGAAAGGATGGCGGCATCGGCCTTTTGGACGAGAGAGCTGAGGCTCTGCGGCAGGTCGGCTTCGGTAACGAGGGACGAGGACATGGAATATAGAGTAGGGGCTTGCGGCAAAAATAAAATGGATCATCCGAAAAAATTGGGATTTTTCGGATTCGTGGCGGAAAAGAATGATTTAATCAGTCGCTTCGCGTGCGGCAACGGTTTTTTGCCTCCTTTCAAAACGAGGGCCGTGACGAAGGGCGGACCATAGAAAGACGGCGCCGATGATCAGCATGGGCAAAGAATATTGTTGGCCGGGTGAAAGCGGCTCGAGCCATGAGAGGCCGTGGGCATCGGGCACACGCCAATGTTCGCCGACGATACGAAAAATGCCGTAGAGCAGGAAAAACCAGCCGGTGAGCCAACCATGAGGCAGGCGGATCCAGCGCCAGCGGATAAAAAAGAGGATGGCAAAGAGCAGAACGCCCTCGAGCAGAGCGGCATAGAGGTG